>NZ_JBFULE010000446.1:0-4336 GCF_056400485.1 Roseateles sp. P5_B10 | reverse complement strand
GGGCGAGGGGTTTCAAGTCAATCAAGCTTGAGCTTCTGTGCCGCCACGACCTTCTTGTAGACCTCGAACTCCGCCGCAATCTGCGCCGCGAACTGCTCGGGCGTGTTGGCCACGATCAGCGAGCCGGTGTCCTCGATGCGCTTCTTGACGTCGGGGATCTCGAGCGCCTTCTTGACCCCGTCGTGCACCTTGTCGACGATGTCGCGCGGCAGGCCCTTGGGGCCGTGGATGCCGTAATAGGCCAGGCGGTTGACGGCCTCCAGGCCGACTTCCTTGAAGGTCGGCACATTCGGCAGCGCCGCCAGGCGCTGCGGTGCGGCGACGACGATGGGAATGAGGCGGCCGTCCTTGATGAAGGGTAAGGCCGAGGGCAGGTTGTCGAAGATCATCGGCACCTGGCCGGCCACCGTGTCGTTCAACGCCGGGCCGGCACCGCGGTAGGGGATGTGCAGCACGAAGACGCCGGCCAGCGTCTTGTAGAGCTCCATCTGCAGGTGGCCGATGCCGCCGGTGCCGGAGGTCGCGTAGCTGTGCTTGGCCGGGTTCTTCTTGAGTTCGGCGACGAAGCTCTTGTAGTCGCGCGCCGGGAAGCTGGGGTGCACGGCAATGACGTTGGGCGTCGCCGCAACGTTGATGATGGGCGTGAAGTCGGTCAGCGGGTTGTAGGCGATCTTGGGATTGATCGCCGGGTTGGCCGCCGTCGTCGACACCGTGGCCATGCCCAGTGTGTAGCCGTCGGGCGCGGAGCGCACGATTTCCATCGCGCCGACTGTGCCGCCGCCGCCGGCCTTGTTGTCGACCACCATGGTCTGGCCCAGGACGCTGGACATGCGCTCAGCGACGATGCGGGCAATGATGTCCGTCGTGCCGCCTGGTGCGAACGGCACGATCAGGCGGATGGGTTTGGCGGGGTAGCCCTGCGCCCAGGCCAGATGCCCGAAGGGGCCGAGGCTGGCGAGTGCGGCGGCTTGGAGGACGGAACGGCGTTGCATGAAGTCGGTCTCCTTGGTTTGATGGGGCGATGCTAGTTCAGGACGGCTGACCCAGCAGGCCGGCACGCAACCGGGCATCGCTGTTGCTGTCGCCAAGGAAGACCTTCAGGAAGGCCGTGTAGAAGTCCTGGCCCTCGATGGGCTTGCCCCAGACCTTGCCATTGACCGACAGGACGGTGCCACCCTGGGTGGGCAGATAGTCGATGTGCAACAGGTCGCCCTTCTTCACGCGGCCTACGTCGGCGATGGCCGTGTTGAACTGCTTCAGGCGCTCGGCCACCGCCGCCTTCTCGGCCTCGGTGGAGTTGCGATTCACCCCCTTGCCGATGGCCTTGACGAATTCCTGCGTCGACACGTCCTTCACGAGCGGAATGACGATGCGCATCTCCAGCCGCTTGGGGCCGGCCTCGGCGTAGATGGCGTCGGGCGCCGCCGCCTTTTGTGGCAGGTAAAGGGCCGCGAGATAGAGCGGGTAGATGGCCACCTGGCGCTTGCCGGTACCGTTCAACACCAGGGTGCTGCCGCCGAGCTGCAGCGTGTCGGGAAAGTCCTGGTTTTCATAGCGGACAGCGCGGGCGGGCATGGATGCGGCTGCGGCCAGGGCGAGAACGGCCGCACGGCGGCGGATGGACAAAGTCATTCACGGGCTCCAACGGTCAGCGGGCCGGACGATAACGCGGCAGGCGACTCCGGCGCGGACAAGGCCCAGGCGATGTGCTCGGTCACCACTTCGTCGGCGCCGTGCCCTGCTTGCTGCAACGCGGCGCGCAGAGTCGAGTCGTCGCGGACCCGCAAGGCGTTGCCCGCCGCCACCGCCAGATTGCGCCGCCAGCGGGCGAAACCGATGCGGCGGATGGCCGAGCCTTCCGTGCGGCGCAGGAATTCGCTTTCGCCCCATCCAAGCAGCGTGGCAATTGGCTCGCCCGCCATGCCTGGGCGCACGTCGAAGTCGGCCAGCACGGCGGGCTGCGCGAACTTGTTCCACGGGCAGGCCAGTTGGCAGTCATCGCAGCCATAGACGCGATTGCCCAGCAAAGGTCGCAGCTCGACGGGTATCGGCCCATCGTGTTCGATGGTCAGGTAAGAGATGCAACGCCGGGCGTCGATGCGGTAGGGCGCGGTGATCGCGGCAGTCGGGCAGACATCGATGCAGGCGCGGCATTCGCCGCAATGCGCGCTGACGGCTTCGGTCAACGGCAGGGCCAGATCGATGAAGAGCTCGCCCAGAAAGAACATCGAGCCGGCCTCGCGGTGCAGCGTCAAGGTGTGCTTGCCACGCCAGCCCAGGCCCGAGCGCGCGGCCAGTTCGACCTCCAGCACCGGCGCCGAGTCGGTGAAGACGCGATAGCCCAGCGGGCCGACTTCGGCCTCCAGCTTCTCGGCGAGCTTCTGCAGCCGCTGGCGCAGCACCTTGTGATAGTCCCGGCCGCGGGCATAGATCGAGATCTGCGCTTGCTCCGGCTGGGCCAAGCCAGCCCATTCGACGGCCTGCCAGCCCGGCTCGGTGGCCTGGGGCAGATAGTCCATGCGCGCCGTGATGACGCGCAGCGTGCCCGGCACCAGCTCGGCCGGGCGCGCACGCTTCATGCCGTGGCTGGCCATGTAGTGCATGCGGCCATGGTGGCCGGCGTCCAGCCAGGCCTGCAGGCCCGGCTCGGCGCTGCTGAGGTCCACGTCGGCCACGGCGATCTGTGAGAATCCCAGCTCATGCGCCCAGCCGCGCAAACGGATCAACAGCGCGGCGGCATCGACAGTGGACGGGACTTCTTGCATTTGGCACCGATTTTAGAAACCGATCTGCTGTGGCCCGACGAGGCCGCGGCCCAGGCCACCGCCGGACGCCTCGCGGCGGTACTGCTGCCCTCCCCCAACGCGCTGATCGAGCTGCACGGCTCGCTCGGCGCCGGCAAGACGACCTTCGTGCGCCTGCTGCTGCGCGCGCTGGGCGTGCAAGGCCGCATCAAGAGCCCCAGCTATGCCGTCATGGAGAGCTATGAGCTGCCTGAATCCGCGGGAGGCAACACTGCCAGCCACTTCGACTTCTACCGCTTCGGCGACCCGCGCGAGTGGGAAGACGCTGGCTTTCGCGACGTCTTCGCTGCACCCGGCCTCAAGCTCTGCGAATGGCCCGAGAAAGCGGCCGGCCAGCTGCCGCCGGCTGATCTGCAGCTCTTCATCGAGCTGATGCCCGACGACAGTCGAAGCGTGCACGCGGTTGGCGACGCGCGCCTCGTGGGAGCCCTGGCATGAAGCGCCGCGAAACCTTGGGGCTGCTCGCTTTGCTGCTGAAGGCGCCCGACACGCTGGCCGCGACTAGCCAGGCCAGCATCGTCGCCGTGCGCGTCTGGCCGGCACAGGAATACACCCGCGTCACCATCGAGTCCGACCAGCCGCTGGCGGTCAAGCATTTCCTGGTCGACTCGCCGCACCGCCTCGTCATCGACATCGACGGCCTGGAGCTGAGCCCGGGGCTGCGCGAGCTGATCGGCAAGGTCAAGGCCGACGACCCCTACATCACCGGCGTGCGCGTCGGCCAGAACACGCCCACCGTCGTGCGCATCGTGCTGGACCTGCGCCAGCCCGCGGCACCACAGATCTTCACGCTGGCGCCGGTGGCCGCCTACAAGAACCGTCTCGTCTTCGACCTCCACCCCAAGTTCGAGGCCGACCCGCTGCTGGCCTTGGCGCAGGAGCGCGACAAGAAGCCGTCTGCCGCTGCGACGCCTTCCCCGACCCAGCGCGCCGAGGCTGCGGCCAGCGCCGTCAACGACGCCCTCGGTGACCTCATCCAGAAGATCGAGCGTCCGCCAGCGCCGGCAGCCTCGGCACCCCTGACGCCGCCCGCGCAAGCCGCGTCCAAACCCGCACCAGTGCCCGCCCCTGCCGTCGAGCCCAAGATCGACCGCCTCATCATCATTGCGCTGGACCCCGGCCACGGCGGCGAAGACCCCGGCGCCGTCGGCCCCTCAGGCCTGCGTGAGAAGGATGTCGTCCTGGCGGTCGGCCTCAAGCTGCGCAAGCGGCTCCAGACCAATCCGAACATCCGCGTGCTGATGACACGCGACGCCGACTTCTTTGTGCCGCTGCAGGACCGCGTGCACAAGGCGCGCCGCGTGCAGGCCGACCTGTTCGTGTCCATCCATGCCGACGCCTTCTTGACGCCGCAGGCGCGCGGTGCCTCGGTGTTCGTGCTCAGCGACGGTGCCGCGACGAGTGCCGCCGCACGCTGGATGGCCAACCGCGAGAACGCGGCCGACATGGTCGGCGGCGTCAACGTCGGCGCCGCCACCAAGGACGCCAACGTGTTGCGCGCCCTGCTCGACATGAGCACCACGGCGCAGATC
>NZ_JBFULE010000445.1:0-4360 GCF_056400485.1 Roseateles sp. P5_B10 | reverse complement strand
GTCGACGACCTGCACGACGCCCTGGTCATTGGCATCGAGCTGCTTGTTGGTCTTGCCCAGCTCGACAAGCTGCTCGAAGCTGGCCACCTGGCTCTGTTCGCCCGCCTTGGCCGCGGCGCGCACCGAACGTGCCAGCGTGAAGAATTCGGTCGTGTAGCGCGCGATCTCCAGCGGGCTGGCAATGACGAGCTTGATGGGCTTGCGCACATGCGACTCGATCTGCGCGACCCAGCTGGTGTCGAAGGGCTCGGATGTCGCGATCGTCACGTCATTGAGGCCGAACTGCACCGGCAGGCAACGCTTGGCTTCGGCATAGMCGATGGACATCACGTCGCCGACGCGGCCCACGTCCACCTTCAGCGGGTCGATGCGCAGATACGGCAACTTGGCGCGCACCGCCAGCCATTCGGACAGTGCGTCCACATCCAGTGGCTTGCCAGTCGACAGACGCACCAGAGCGGCATGGCCCAGGCGAACGAGGGGATGCAGGGCGCTATCGCCGGCCGCGAAGCGCTGCTCCGTGCGCTGGACCTGGCTTTCGTCGATGAGGCCATCCTCCTGCAGCCAATGCAGCAGCTGGCGCCATTCCAGGCGGCCTTCAGTCTTCGTGGGGGCAGCCAGTGGCTTGGACTTGGTCGACATCGAGGCTCGGCTTCTCAAAGGGCGTTGAGGATGCTCATCGGCAGCGGCCGCACCAGCCTAAGCCATTTGCGGGCCGGCAACTTGAAGCGCGATTCGATATTAGCTGCGCGCTGCTCCAGGATGTCACGGTGTGGCACCTGCACGCCGCGCGCCGCGACGACGACGGTGTTGCCCTCCTTGGTGGGCGCCAGGCTCCAGACCTGGTCCGACCCGAAGGCCTTGGCGATGCGCAATGCGCTGCGCGCAAAGCTGGCGCTGCGACCGAACAGATTGACCGTCATCAGCCCACCGTCCGCCAGCACGCCGCGGCAGGCGGCGTAAAAGGCCTCATCGTCCAGCACGGGCGACGCCGCGTCATGGTCGTAGAGATCCACGCTCAACACATCCACCGTCTGCAGGTTGGCGTCGTCGTTGACCCAGGCCGCGGCGTCGCCGTTGACGACGCTCAACCGGGCATCATTGCCCGGCAGACGGAACCACTGCCGGCAGGCGGCGATGACCTCGGGGTTGATCTCCACCGCCGTCGTGCGCATCTTCAGCTGGCCATGGCAAAAGCGCGTCAGCGCCGCGGCACCCAGGCCGAGTTGCACGGCATGGCCTTCGCCCAGTGCGGCCGGGTCTCGCCACAACATCCAGGCGCACATGCGCTGGATGTACTCCAGCTCCAGCTGATCSGGCTTGCGGATACGCATYGCACCTTGCACCCAGATCGAGTCCAGATGCAGAAAACGCACGCCGTCRAATTCGCTCAGCGTCGCCGGGCCCCAGGTCGTTGGCTTGGGCTTCATCGCCCGGCCGTCAGCAGTCTTGTCATAGGCAGGATCCTAGGCCACCAGATACGGCGCCAGTCCGGCCCGCCAGGCGGCGATCTTGTCTGCCAGGCTCAGGCCAGCATGCGCTGGGCTCGTCGACGGCAGTCGCAGCACGGGCAAGGCCACGTCGCCCAGGGCCAGCAATGTCTGCCGGTGAGCGAGCGCGCCGTTGCAGGCAATCGCGCGCAGCTGCGGCAGCCGGGTGACGAGATCCATCAGATCGCTCGGCTCGGCGGCTTCGATGGCCGTGTCCAGGCTGCCCTCGCGCCGGCAGGCGGCGACGGCGTCCCATAGCGCTACCCGGCCGCGGCGCAATGCCTGCAGGCGCTCTGCATAGGGCCGCGTCGCCAGATCCGGTTCGCCCAGCAGCGCCGCCAGGACGGGCCAGAAGGCATTGCGCGGATGCGCGTAGTACTGCGCCGCCTGCAGCGAGGCCGCGCCGGGAAAGCTGCCGAGTACCAGCAGACGGGCCTGGGCGTCAAACACCGGCGCAAGGCCGACAAGACGCTCGATTTCGGGGTTTGGAGGAGTGGCAAACACGGCCGGCAGCTGCGACGATGCGCGGATTTTCACAGGGAGTGACTCGACATGATGAATACGGAAGCCATCTGGCTGTTTCTCAGCACCCAGGGCGTGGACTTCGGCTTGAAGATTCTCGCGGCCATCGCGGCCTGGGTCGTGGGCCGGTGGCTCATTTCAATCGCGCTGCGCGTGTTCTCGGCGGCGCTGGAGCGCGGCAAGCGCATCGACTCGACGCTGGCCACCTATCTGCGCTCCATCCTCAGCGTGCTGCTGAACCTGGTGCTGATCCTCGCGATCCTGGACATCTTCGGCGTCAAGACCACCTCCTTCGCCGCCTTGCTGGCCGGCGCGGGCCTGGCTATCGGCACGGCCTGGGGCGGGCTGCTGACCCACTTCGCGGCGGGTGTCTTCATGCAGGTGCTGCGGCCTTTCAAGGTGGGCGACTTCGTGCAGGCGGGTGGCGTGACGGGCACGGTGACCGAGATCGGCCTGTTCGGCACCACCATCAACACACCGGACAACGTGCACACCCTCGTCGGCAACAACACCGTGTTCAGCAGCGCCATCCAGAACTACTCGGCGCAGGCGTTCCGCCGCGTCGACTGCCTGGCCAAGGTTGCCAACAGCGTGGACCCGCTGGACGCCATCGCGCGGCTGCGTCCGGCCATCGCGGCCATTCCCAATGTGCTGGCCAAGCCGGCGCCCGATATCGAGATCCTGCAGTTCACGCCCGAAGGCCCGCTGCTGTGCGTGCGGCCGTACTGCCACACGGACCATTACTGGCAGGTCTACTTCGACACCCACAAGGCCGTCGTCGCGACCTTTGGCGCCGCCGGCTACCCGGTGCCGGAGACGCCCCTCGCGCCGCGCAATCGCTGAACCTGGAGAAACCATGGCTGACCTGACCGCCCGCGTCGCCGGGCTGTGGCGCTACCCCGTCAAGTCGTGCGCCGGCGAAGCCGTCAATACCCTGCTGCTGGACGGCGACGGCTGGCCCGTGGGCGACCGCGGCTGGGGCATCGTCGACGCGGGCGGCGAGCTGACATGGATGGGCGCGCACCCACGGCTCGCGCTGGTCCACGCCCGGTTGGTGGGCTCGGACCTCGAGTTGCAGGCCTTGGGCCGGTCGTTGACGGTGCCCGGCGAAGGCGGCGACGCGCTGGAAGTGCGCGGCTGGAACGGCGAACGCCAGGACTTCGACGTGCTGCAGGTCTGGGATGCTGGCGAAGACGCGGCCGCGCTGCTCAAGGCGACCACGGGCGAGCCGCTGCGGCTGGTGCGCTTGAGCATTGAGGCACAGCGCCGGCCCATCCTCAATGCACTGCACATCGTCGGCGAGGGTTCGCTGCAGTCCTGGCAGGACGCCATGGCCCAGCCGCTGAACGGGCCGGCACAGCGTGCGCGACCCAATCTGCTGCTCAGTGCCGAAGACGGCGGCGACCTGCCGCCTTTCATCGAGGACATCCTGGTCGAGGCCCGCATCGGCGCACTGACGCTGCGCCGCACGACGGTCTGCGTGCGCTGCGTCGTGCCAACGGTGGACCCGGCGAGCGGCGAACCGCAGCCGGTCGTGCTGGACGCCTTGACCCGGCTCAGTGCCGAGCGCGCCCCGGGCGCACCGGTGCAGTTCGGTGTCTACGCGCGTGGCGACGGCGCGGGGACCCTGCGCATCGGCGACCGCGTGGACCTGTCGCTGAATTTCGGCGAGGCCTGATCAGCCCAGTCGCGGCAGCGCGGCGCGCGCGTTGGCGCTGGTGATTGCCGCCGTCTGCTCCAGCGTCCAGCCGCGCAGCTCGGCCAGGCTTTCGGCAATGCGCGGCAGYTCGGCCGACTCGTTGCGTGCCTGGCCTGGGCTGGTTTCGCGCTGCTCGGCGGTCTTGTAGAGCCACTGCGGCGGGATGTCCGGCGCATCAGTCTCCATGACCAGCGCCGTATCCGGCACGCTGGCTGCAATGCGGCGGATCTGCAGGGACCGCTCGAAGGTCAGCGTGCCGCCGAAGCCGAGCTTGAAGCCCAGCTCGATGAAGGCTTGCGCCTGCTGCTCGCTGCCGTTGAAGGCATGGGCTATGCCACCGTGCGTGAAGCCGACACGGCGCAGGCCGGCCAGCAGCTTGTCGGCGCTGCGCCGCACGTGCAGCAGCACCGGCAGGCCGGCGCGCTTGGCGAGCTTGAGTTGCTCGACGTAGAAGTGCTGCTGGGTGTCGGGGTCGATGCCCTCGACGAAATAGTCGAGGCCGATTTCGCCAACGGCGACGAGACGCGGATCGGCATGATGCGTCTCCACCGCTTCGGCGAGTTTTTCCAGATCGCCTTCGCCCGCGCGCATCACGCACAGCGGATGGATGCCCAGGGCGTAGGTGAAGTCGTGCTGGATGGCCAGCAGG
>NZ_JBFULE010000444.1:0-4393 GCF_056400485.1 Roseateles sp. P5_B10 | reverse complement strand
GCTACGCTGCGGCCTTCAACGCAGACGGAGACGCGCTTGGGCATCGTGGTGTATTGGCTGGAAGGTGAGGGCGAAGAGGCGACCCCGGTCTGCCAGTTCTTCAGCAGCAAGGAGCTGACGCAGGCCCTGGCCTGGGCCGAGGACAGGCGCCGCCAGGGGCATCGCCACGTCAGCATCTCCACCGAGCTGGATGAAAGCGTGGGCCGGCCGGGCGTGGCCGCGGTCGAAGGCGGGCGAACGCCAGACGGCGAGACCTATGAATGGTCCAAGGCCGGGCGGGCCGGCAAGGTGCGCAAGGGCCGTTGAGGAGCGGCGCTTGCCGCGCCGTTCAAAACTTGTAGCCGAAGCC
Source organism: Roseateles sp. P5_B10 (assembly GCF_056400485.1). NCBI lineage: Bacteria > Pseudomonadati > Pseudomonadota > Betaproteobacteria > Burkholderiales > Sphaerotilaceae > Roseateles > Roseateles sp. P5_B10. Next base: position 4,044 of record NZ_JBFULE010000444.1, on the reverse strand, counting down.
CACGGTCAGCAGGTTGTCCGTCTTCTTGGTGCCCACGGGCACGTGGCCGGTGTAGCGGCTGGACAGGCCGGCGTTGAGCGTCCATCCGGCGATGATCTGCGTGGCCAGCCCGGCGTCGAAGGTGGCGCGGTTGCCGAGGTCGCCGCCGCCGGGGTAGTAGACGAGGCGCTGCTTCAGCGTCGTCGTCTCGCTGACCTTGTGGCTGGACTCTTCGCCGAACAGCACTTGCGCGCCATTGGCCTCGCTGCCGTCCGTCAGGCGGGTGGCGGTGTAGCCGAGACCGCTGAAGACGTCCCAGCTGTTGGCATCGTCCTTCACCAGGTGGTAGCCCGCGCCGCCGTTGAGGCTGTAGCGGTCGCGCACGCCGCCGGCCTTGTTGGTTTCGCCTTCCGCGCCGCCAAAGGAGAACCACTGCGGGCCGAGGTTGAAGTCGTAGCGGCCGCCCAGGCGCAACAGGTCGGCGGTGGTGGTGTCGACGCCCGCGTTCTTGTTGCGGCCGTAGTTGGCGATGCCGTAGAGGCTGAGCTTGTCTTCGGCCGTCGCGACGCTGGCATCCGCATTGGCGGCCAATGTGCGGCTGCTGCTGTTGCCGCTGGCCATTGCGCCGGAGACGCTGAGCCCGCCGTGCCATTTGCCGTCGGGCGTGTCCTGGGCCTGGGTGGACTGCGAGGCGAGGGTGAGGGCGATGGTGCCGAGGGCGAGAGTGAGACGTGGCATTCCGAAAGTGCTTTAGGGGAAAACCAGAAGTATCCCCAACGACCCCGCACGGTCAGCGGCGGGCGCCGGCCAGGCTGTAACGAGGGGCTTCCCTAGAATGCCGGGATGACTTCTTCCCCTGTCGACGCTGTGGTCGACGCTGCTTCCAGCCCCCTGCTGCGCAACCTCAACCCCGAACAACTCGCCGCAGTGACCGCGGCGCCGGAACCCGCGCTGATCCTGGCCGGTGCCGGCTCGGGCAAGACCCGTGTGCTGACGACCCGCATCGCCTGGCTGCTGCAGACCGGCCAGGTCAGCCCGGGCGGCATCATGGCCGTGACGTTCACGAACAAGGCCGCCAAGGAGATGCTGACGCGTCTCTCGACCATGCTGCCCTTCAATGTGCGCGGCATGTGGATAGGCACCTTCCACGGCCTGTGCAACCGCTTCCTGCGTGCGCACTGGAAGCTGGCCAATCTGCCCCAGGCCTTCCAGATCCTGGACGCCAGCGACACGACCTCGGCCGTCAAGCGTGTCATCAAGGCGATGAAGCTCGACGAGGAGCGCTTTGTGCCCAAGCAGGTCGGCTGGTTCATTGCCGGCCGCAAGGAAGACGCCCAGCGCCCCGGCGACGTGGAGCAGCGTGACGAGCAGACCAAGACCCTCGTCGAGATCTACGCCAACTACGAGGACCAGTGCCAGCGCGAGGGCGTGGTTGACTTCGCCGAGCTGATGCTGCGCAGCTATGAACTGCTGCGCGACAACGCCTCGGTGCGCGAGCACTATCAGCACCGCTTTCGCCACATCCTGGTCGACGAGTTCCAGGACACCAACAAGCTGCAGTACGCCTGGCTGAAGATGTTCGCGCCGCCGGGCTTGGACAACGGCCAGAGCATCCTGGCGGTGGGCGACGACGACCAGAGCATCTATGCCTTTCGCGGTGCCCGCGTCGGCAACATGGCCGATTTCGAACGCGAGTACCGCGTCAGACGAGTCATCAAGCTGGAGCAGAACTACCGCAGCTTCGGCCACATCCTGGACGCCGCCAACGAGCTGATCAGCCGCAACAGCCAGCGCCTGGGCAAGACGCTGCGCACCGACGCCGGCCTGGGCGACCCGATTCGCGTGCAGGAGTCGCCGAGCGACTTCGCCGAGGCGCAGTGGGTCATCGAGGAGATCCAGAGCCTGCACCGCGGCGGCATGGACCGGCAGGAGATTGCCATCCTCTACCGCAGCAATGCGCAGTCGCGGGTCATCGAGTCGGCGTTGTTCAACTCGGGCATCCCGTATCGCGTCTATGGCGGCCTGCGCTTCTTCGAGCGCGCCGAGGTCAAGCATGCGCTGGCCTATCTGCGCCTGCTGGAGAACCCGAGCGACGACACCAGCTTCCTGCGCGTCGTGAACTTCCCGACCCGCGGCATCGGCGCCAAGACGCTGGAGAACCTGCAGGACGCCGCCAAGGCCAGCGGCCGCAGCCTCTACCAGAGCGTGGGCGCCATCACCGGCAAGGGCGGCGCCAATCTGGTCGCCTTCACCAACCTGATCGACTCGACGCGCAACCTGACGCAAGGCATGACGCTGCGCGAGATCATCGAGCAGGTGCTGGAGACCTCGGGCCTGCTGGACTTCTACCGCACCGACAAGGACGGCGCCGAGCGGCTGGAGAACCTGGACGAAYTGATCAACGCCGCCGAGGCCTTCGTCATGCAGGAGGGCTTCGGCAAGAACGCCGTCGGCCTGCCGGTGGACGAAGTGGCTCCGAGCGTGCAGTCCACGGGCACGCCGGGCTCGGTGCCCGACGCGGAGACGGGCGAGATCATGTCGCCGCTGGTGGCCTTCCTGACGCATGCCTCGCTGGAGGCCGGTGACAACCAGGCCCAGGCGGGCCAGGATGCCGTACAGCTAATGACCGTTCACTCGGCCAAGGGCCTGGAGTTCGACGCCGTCTTCATCACGGGCCTGGAAGAAGGGCTGTTCCCGCACGAGAACTCGATGTCCGACCATGACGGGTTGGAGGAAGAGCGCCGCCTCATGTACGTGGCCATCACGCGGGCGCGCAAGAAGCTGTCACTGAGTTTCTGCCAGACCCGCATGCTGCACGGACAGACGCGTTATCACATCAAGAGCCGCTTCTTCGACGAGCTGCCCGAGGAGGCGCTGAAGTGGCTGACGCCGCGCAACCAGGGCTTCGGCTCGGGCTTTGCGCGCGAGTACCAGCAGGCCTGGCAGCGGGGCTCGGGGCTCAAGGGCATGGTGGGCGCGGGCAATGTGCCCAATCGTGGAGAAAGGGCCGCCTGGGTGGAGCCACCCGTGCCGGCCAGCATGAAGCAGAAGGTGTCGGAAGAACACGGCGGCCTGCGCGTGGGCAAGGGTGTCTTCCACAACAAGTTCGGCGAGGGCGTGTTGCTCACCCTTGAAGGCTCGGGCACGGATGCGCGGGCGCAGGTCAACTTCGGCCGGCATGGCACGAAATGGCTGGCTCTTTCAGTTGCGAAGCTCACCCCGATTGAGTAGGCCCCTCGTCCAGCCGCACCCCGCTGAACGCGGGTGCGGCTGACCGGCCCCCCGAGGGGGCGGCGATGCTCGCGGCATCGAGCCGCGACCACATCGCCAGTGCGGGCCGGCTTGGGAGCGGCCCGGCGCTCGGCCCGAAAGTGTTCAATGCCCCACGATGACCACGTGGGCCTGCATGCGCGAGTCGATGGCGCCGACACCGAAGCGGTCGGCGATGGCGCGGGCCGCGAGGGCCGTCATCTCCGGCAAGCGGCCTGGCGCGCGCTTCTCGATCTCGGCGCGCAACGGCGTGCCCTGGCAGAAGCCCAGGGCGGGCTGGGAAGGTGACTCTGCGCAGGCGCGCAGCGGCAGCGTGACGAAGTCCGCCTCGTGCTCGAAGCCAGCGTCGCTGAGCTCCTGGCGCAGCGCGTGGATGTCGTGGCAGCCGTGCGGCGCGCGCGCGAGGAAGCGCGGCGGGTCGTCCGGGAAGGCCTGGGCCAGGGCCTGCGTGATCGTCTCGGCCAGCTCATTGCTGTCGAGGTGATCCCAGACGTTGAAGAGGAACACGCCGTCGGCCCTGAGCACGCGGCGGATCTCGGCAAAGGCACGTGGCCGGTCAGCGAAGAGGCTGACGCCGAACTRGCAGGCGACGAGGTCGAAGCTCTCGTCGGCAAAGGGCAGCTGCGCAGCATCCGCCAACCGCCACTCGACGGGCCGTTCGGTGCCCCGGGTGGCCGCCATGTCCAGCATGGTGGCGTTGAGTTCGCTGGCCACAATGTCGACGTTGTCGGGCAGCTCCCCGACGAGATGGCGCGTCAGCACGCCGGTGCCCGCAGAGATCTCCAGCAACCGCCC
>NZ_JBFULE010000443.1:0-4406 GCF_056400485.1 Roseateles sp. P5_B10 | reverse complement strand
GCTGTACGTCGATGCCACGCTGCAGCTCAAGCAGCGTCGTTGAGTTCAGAACCTGAGTTGGAGAAGATGCCTTGTCGAAGTTGTCTGCCTTGATCGTCAATTACGCGACGCCCCGCCTGGTGCTGAAGTGCGTCGCCTCGATGCAGCAATACGGTGTCATCGAGCGGGATGCCGACGTGATCGTGGTGGACAACGCGTCCCCGGACGATTCCCTGTCGGTGCTCCGCGCCCAGCTGCCGCCTGGTGTCCGCTTCATCGCTTCCGACCGCAATGGCGGGTTCTCGGCGGGCATCAACACCGGATTGGCCGAGGTTGATTCCGAATATCTGCTGGTGCTGAACCCCGACACCTATTTCGTCGACCAGTCGATCCAGAAGGCGCTGGAGCTCCTGGACACGCAGCCCAAGGTCGGGCTGATCGGCTTGGACCTGGTGAACCCCGATCGGTCGAGGCAGTTTTCCGCGCGGCGCTTCTACAGCCTGATGGACATCATCGGCCGGCGATCCCGTCTGGGGAACCTGCCCTTCATTCGCAAGTCGGTCGCCTCGCACATGATGATGGACGCCTGGGCCAGCGGCGCGCCCTTTCACGCCGACTGGGTGATGGGTACGGGCTTCGTCATTCGTACAGATCTTTTCCGTTCCATCGGTGGCATGGACGAAAGCTACTTCCTGTACATGGAGGACGTGGACCTGTGTGCCCGCGTCTGGAAGTCGGGTCATCAGGTGGTTTGCTGCGCCGGCGCGGTGCTGGTGCACGATCATCAGCGAGCCAGCGTAGACGTCTTCAGCCGCTCGGCGCGTATGCACCTGAAGAGCCTGAAGACATTCATGAGCAACTATCGCGTGCCGCTGCTCACCAAGCCGGGAGTCGCCGGTCTGTTCCGGCGCCACTGAACCGGGAGCGTCCCTCTTCGGTCGCGCGGGCGCTCGCTGGCAAGGCCCGGGCCAACTCGAGCGACCTTGTCTCGGGGGTGGGGCAATGATCGCGCCCTGCTGTGCGCTGCACGACAATCGGCGTTGGCTTTTTTGGAGGATTGGTCTTGAAAGTTCTCGTCACCGGCGCTGCCGGCTTCATCGGCATGCATGTCTGCCAGATCCTTCTGGCACGTGGTGACCAGGTCGTGGGCTTGGACAACCTCAACGACTACTACAGCCCGCAGCTCAAGCACGATCGCCTGGCCCGCCTGACGCCCAACCCGGGCTTCAGCTTCGTGCAAATGGATGTGGCCGACCGCGCCGGCATGGCCAAGCTGTTTGCCGATGAGCGCTTCGAACGCGTGGTGCACCTGGCGGCGCAGGCCGGCGTGCGCTACTCAATCGAAAACCCCCACGCCTACATCGACAGCAACATCGTTGGCTTCACCAACATCCTGGAAGGCTGTCGCCACGGCGGTGTGCAGCACCTGGCCTATGCGTCCAGCTCCAGCGTCTACGGTGGCAACACGCTGATGCCGTTCTCGGAGCACCACAGCGTCGACCACCCCATCAGCCTCTATGCCGCGACGAAAAAGGCCAATGAGCTGATGGCCCACACCTATTCACACCTCTTTGGGCTGCCAACGACGGGCCTGCGCTTCTTTACGGTGTATGGCCCGTGGGGCCGGCCGGACATGGCGCTCTTCCTGTTCACCAAGGCCATCATCGAAGGGCGGCCCATCAACGTGTTCAATCACGGCAAGATGGTCCGCGACTTCACCTACATCGACGACATCGCCGAGGGCGTCGTGCGCGTCCTGGACCGCACGGCTACCGCCGACCCCAACTACAACCCCAACAAGGCCGATCCGGCGCGCTCCAGCGCCCCCTACCGCGTCTTCAACATCGGCAACCACGCACCCATCCAGCTGATGAGCTTCATCGAGGCCATCGAGCAGGCCGCGGGCCGCGAGGCTGTCAAGAACTTCATGCCCATGCAGGATGGTGATGTGCCGGCTACGCATGCTGATGTCGAGGAGCTGGCCGAGTGGACGGGTTTCCGTCCGGCGATGCCTGTACCTGAAGGAATCCAGCGGTTTGTCGCCTGGTATCGGGACTACTACAAGGTCTGAATGGCACTGGACCGTCACGTGACTGCGTTACAAACGGGTTAACCGTTTTTTGCACGAGGATTGAGAATGAAAGTCACCGCCATCGGCACCGGCTACGTGGGCCTGGTCACCGGAGCCTGCTTGGCCGAAATGGGCAACCACGTGGTTTGTCTGGACGTGAATCCCGAAAAGATCCGCGTCCTCAACGACGGCGAGATCCCTATTCACGAACCCGGCCTGCTCGAAGTGGTGCGCCGCAATGTGGCGGCCGGCCGCCTGCAATTCACCACCGATGTGGACATGGCCGTACAGCACGGCACGCTGCTCTTCATCGGCGTGGGCACGCCGCCTGACGAAGACGGCTCGGCCGACCTTCAGTACGTGGTGGCCGCGGCCCGCTCCATCGGCCAGCGCATGACGGACTACAAGGTCATCGTCGACAAGAGCACGGTGCCGGTCGGCACAGCCGACAAGGTCCGCGCTGCGGTCAAGGAAGAACTCGAAAAGCGTGGCCTCGGAGACATGGCATATGCCGTCGTCTCCAATCCTGAGTTCCTGAAGGAAGGTGCGGCGGTCGACGACTTCATGAAGCCTGATCGCGTCGTCATTGGCTCCGACGACGAGCAGGCCACGCTGTTGATGCGCGCCCTGTATGCGCCGTTCAACCGCACGCMGGACCGCATGCTGGTCATGGACGTGAAGAGCGCCGAGTTCACCAAGTACGCCGCCAATGCGATGCTGGCCACACGCATCAGTTTCATGAACGAGCTGGCGCTGCTGGCGGAGCGCGTGGGCGCCGACATCGAGCTGGTTCGGCGCGGCATCGGCTCTGATCCGCGCATCGGCTATCAGTTCCTTTACGCTGGCGCCGGTTATGGCGGTTCCTGCTTCCCGAAGGATGTCAAGGCGCTGGTGAAGACCGCCGCCGACAACGGTATTCCGCTGAAGGTGTTGACCGCCGTGGAAGAAGCCAATGAACGCCAGAAGCGCGTGCTGGTCGACAAGGTCGTGGCGCGTTTCGGCGACGACCTCAAGGGCCGCCGCTTCGCCATCTGGGGCTTGGCATTCAAGCCGAACACCGACGACATGCGCGAGGCACCATCGTTGGTCATCATCGATGAGCTGACCCGGCGCGGTGCAACCGTCGCAGCCTACGACCCGGTGTCGATGCCGGAAACGGCTCGCGTGATTGGCCCGCGTGACGACGTGACGCTGGTCGAGCGCGCCGAGGCGGCGCTGCAGGGCGCGGACGCACTGCTGATCGTGACGGAGTGGAAGGAATTCCGCACGCCGGATTTCGACGCCATCAAGTCGAAGCTCAAGGCACCTGTTGTCTTCGACGGCCGCAACCTCTACGACCCCAAGCTGATGAAGGCGCTGGGCATCGACTATCGAGGTATCGGCCGCGGCTGACCCCCTAACTGTGTGCGGCAGGCCCGCCGCTTGCTTGCTTTGGTGCAACCGTCACTACGTTAGGAGGCCGGCATGGCCAAAGCAATGATCCTGGCCGCGGGCCAGGGAACGCGGGTGCGCCCGTTGACGAAGCACACGCCCAAGCCGATGGTGCCCATCCTGGGCAAGCCGGTCATGGAGTATCTGGTCGAGCATCTGGCGCGCCATGGCGTCAAGCAGGTCATGGTCAACGTGGCCTTCATGCACTGGAAGATAGAGAACTACTTCGGCTCGGGTCATCGGTGGGGCGTTGAGCTCGGTTACTCCTACGAAGGCGTTCGCGAGCAAGGCGAGGTGATCTGTAAGCCGGTCGGCTCGGCAGGAGGCATGCGCAAGATCCAGGACTTCGGCGGTTTCTTCGATGAAACCTTCCTCGTGCTGTGCGGCGATGCCGTCATCGATCTGGACATCGCCGCGGCGCTTGCCGAGCACAAGTCCAAGGGAGCCATCGCAAGCGTCGTGACTCTCGAAGTGCCTCGTGACCAGACCAAAAACTACGGCATTGTTGTCGCTGACGCCGAGGGCCGGGTGACTTCCTTCCAGGAAAAGCCCAAGCCCGAGGAGGCGAGGAGCAACCTGGCGTCGACCGGCATTTACATCTTCGAGCCCGAAGTGCTCGACCTGATCCCGTCGGGCGTCGAGTTCGACATCGGCAGCCAGCTGTTTCCGCTGCTGGTGGAGAAGGGCCTGCCCTTCTTTGCGCAGAAACGGCCGTTCAACTGGATCGACATCGGCCGCGTGACCGATTATTGGGCCGTCACCCAGCAGGTCATGGCCGGTGGCGTCGCGCAAATGGACATCCCTGGGCGCGAGGTGCGGCCGCAGGTGTGGGTGGGGCTGAACACGTCGGTGGACTGGGACAAGGTCCACATCGAGGGCCCGGTGTATATCGGCTCCAACGTGCGTATCGAGTCAGGTGCTCGGG
>NZ_JBFULE010000442.1:0-4411 GCF_056400485.1 Roseateles sp. P5_B10 | reverse complement strand
GGACGGTGGCTGGGACTTGCAGCGCGATGCCGATGCGCTGCTTTTCTGCAGTTGCGGTGCGCACACCGAGCATCTGGGCCACACGGGGATCGACGGCCACGCCGCCGGTCGGTGCGTCGTCTGCATATTTCGGGACCAGCTGCATGTCCATGAAGGGCGACTTGCCGGGCTTGTCGAATTTCTGCTGCGGCGACATGGGGTCGTACCAATAGAGCACCTTGCGGTCACCGGTCACCGCGCCGCTGGCGGCGGCTGGCGAGGTTGCGAAATGCCCGACAGGCGATACCCCGGCGCGCCACTGTGCGACGCCATAGCCAAGCCCGGCGCCGAGGGCGACCAGGACCATGGCCGCGGCAGACAACTTGCTGTTGGAGGTCATGGGGTCACTCCGCAATGAGATAGGCCAGGCGGGCCTGCTGCGCGAGCACCTGGGCTTGGAGAGCGAGATCGCGCAACTGCGCCTCGATGGCGTTCTTGCGCGCGGCGAGCACGGCACCGAGGTCGGCACGACCCGACTGGTAGCTGGCCAGCGTCACTTGGGCGCGCTCCTGCGCGAGGGGCAAGGCGACGCTGCGCTGGCGCTGCTGCACGCGCTCCAGGCGCTGCAGCTCGGCCACCTGGCCGTCGACGTCGGCACGGATTCGGCGCAATGCGTCCTCGCGTTCGGCCTGCAGCCGTTCTACCTCCTTCTGGCGCGAGGCGATCACAGGTTCCTGACGGGTGGACTTGGAGACCGGCAGCTCGAACGTCAACTGGAAGGACACCAAGTCCCCGAAGGACCGGGCACGGTTGCCGTAGGCCACCTCCCAGCCCCAATCCCCTCGGCGCATGGCCACGGCCTCATCGAGATCAGCACGGGCCATGGCCAGCATCGGGTTGAAGGCGAGAAGCTCGGCGTGCCGATCAAGCCCACCGAGCAATCGGGCGAGATCGAGCCGCAGCACCGGCGCCTCGGAGGCTGTTGCCATGTCCGACTGCTCCCCCGTCCAGCGACGCAACTGGGCGCGTGCCTGCTCAACGCCGGCTTGAAGCTCGTCCCTGCGGTCGGCCAGGTCCAGCAGCTCCTGGCGTGCCATCAGCGCGTCGGCAGGTGTTGTGGCGCCAGAAGCCACGCGCGCGGCCAGGGTGTCCTGCAGGAGTCGGTTCTGCTGCTCAAGGGTGGCAAAGGCGGCGAGCTTGCGCTCGGCGAAGTGCAGATTGAGCCAGGCCAGCGCGGCCTCGCGCCTCACGGCCAGACGTTCGGCCTCCAGCATCGCTCGCTCGCGTTCCGCCCTGGCGCCGGCAGCGTCGCGCCGTGCTGCCCGCTTGGCAGCGTTGGGCACGTCCTGCATGACGCCGACCCGGCGCATCGTCATCGATTCCCGGTTCCAGCTGAACCGCTCCGGCCCCGAGATCGGAAAGTTCTCGACGCCAACCGCCAGCTTCGGATCGGGCAGTTGCCCTGCAGCGACGCGTGCCTGTTGCGCGCCGTCGGCGGTGGCCTGGCGCGCTGTCAGGGCCGCCGAGCGCTGCTYGGCCAGCAGTTGCGCCTGCTCGAAGTTCAGTGGTGCGGCATGGGCCGCTGGGGCGGCCAGGAAGACGGCAACCACGAAGGCGGCCGCGACGAAAGGACGGGACTGSAATCCCGCCCGTAAAAAGATGGCCATGAAGGCTCTCCACAAAGACCCTGGAAGCGATCGAGCACGATCGCGAGACGTGGTCGCACCGCCGCGAACGCGGCCGCGCGAGCGTCAGGGCTCAATTGCGGAAGACTTGGAGGGCGAGATAGACCGGCAGCGTGCCGTCAGGCGGGCCGGTATGGGCGGTGATCACCGCCGGAAGTGCCTCGGCCGCTTCGGGCGGCAGCCAGAGGGCCAGGCGGGTCAGCAGCGGGTCGAGGATGACCGTGGGCGCCAGATCCGGTGCAGGCACGTTGCTGACCGTCTGCTTGTCGCGGTCGCAGTGCGCCTTGCACAGCTGCGGCTGTTCGGTGTCCATCGCGGACATCTGCTCGCAATCGGTCATGCCGGCCATGCCGGCGATCGATGAGCCCGCGGGTGCGGGCGCCGGGCAAGCATAGGCCGCGGTGGCAAGTTGAAGACACACCATGACCGTTGCGAGCAAGCTCGCGATGCAACGCAGGTAGGCCTTCCTCACTTTCATGTCGCGAGTCTAGCGGCGCCGTGAAGCGGCACGAGGGCATGACCTTGCGCCAGCGCAAAGGAAAGCGTCATATCTCCTCCGAGTCAGGTCAAGGGGGCGTTTTTCGCTACGTGGCCACGCGCAGGCGTGCGGCGATCGCCTCCATCTGGTTGATCTCGGCACGTTGTGCCTTGACGATCTGGCCGCACAGCGCGAGGAGCTCTGGGTCGGCGAGCCTCGCCTCCCGACACATGAGGCTCTGGTGGTCACCGCGATGACAGTCAAGGTTCCCACATTGGCAAGGTCAAGAGGTCGTGGCAATCCGTCACTTTCTGAAGAGATTCTTCGCTTGCTGGGCTTGACCTTCCCACTGTGGGAGGCTCGAAAGTCCAGCTGTCATCAACCCAGTCCCAGGAGGACACCATGATCGCCTTCGAAGTCAACGACATGACCTGCGGTCACTGCGTCAGCACCGTCACCAAGGCACTGAAGGCCGTGGACCACGCCGCTAAGGTGCAGATCGACTTGGCAACACATCGCGTGCTGGTCGAGCCCAACTCCGCCGATGCCGATGAGCTGGCCGAGGCCATCAAGGACGCGGGATACAGCCCGACACCCGTCGCGCCGATCAACGTCACGACCGAAAAGACGGCAAGTAGTTGCTGCGGCTGCGGTAGTCGCTGAATCAAAGACGGCTTCGGGTGTAGGTGTGCTGGCTGGCAATGGCCGGCTTGGCCGCCTTCCTCGGCTGGCGCATCTCTGCAGGATGAATTGGAGAACACGATGGACCATCGTCACCATGATCACGACACGCATTCCGCAAGCCCTTCGCAACCCGGTGGCGCCACGATCTACACCTGCCCGATGCATCCCGAGATCCGGCAGGACCACCCGGGCAATTGCCCCAAGTGCGGCATGACCCTGGAGCCGCTGATCCCGGAGGCGACAGCGGAAGACGACAACCCGGAGCTGCGGGACTTCTCCCGCCGTTTCTGGTGGACCCTGCCATTGAGCGTGGTGGTCATGACTCTGGCGATGGCCGGGCATCGGTTCGGCCTCATGAATCCTGCTCAGCAGAGCTGGCTTGAGCTGGTCCTGGCTTTGCCGGTCGTGTTGTGGGCCGGCGGGCCCTTTTTTGATCGGTGCTGGCAGTCCCTGGTTCATCGCAGTCCGAACATGTGGACGTTGATCGGTATAGGCACCGGCGCGGCGTTCGTCTACAGCGTGGTCGCGACGGTCGCGCCTGAACTGTTTCCGCAAAGCTTTGCGGCTCATGGCCGGATTGGCGTCTACTTCGAGGCGGCGGCCGTCATCATCTCGCTGACCCTGTTGGGGCAGATGCTGGAACTCAAGGCGCGGTCGCAGACCTCCGCGGCCATCAAGTCACTGCTCGGGTTGGCGCCCAAGACGGCAAGGCGGATCGAACCGGACGGCAGCGAATCAGATGTCCCGCTCACGCATGTGCACGTCGGCGACCGCCTGCGCATCCGCCCCGGCGAGAAGGTCCCCGTGGACGGCGTCGTCATCGAGGGGACGAGCGCCATCGACGAGGCCATGCTGACCGGCGAGCCGGTCCCCGTGACCAAACGCCCCGGCGACAAGGTCATCGGCGCCACCATCAATACCTCAGGTTCACTGGTGATGCAGTCGGAGCGCGTGGGATCGCAGACCATGCTGTCTCAGATCGTGCAGATGGTCGCCCAGGCTCAACGCTCCAAGGCGCCCATGCAACGAATGGCCGATCAGGTGGCCGGCTGGTTCGTGCTGGTCGTGATCGGCATCGCGGTAGCGGCCTTCCTCGCCTGGGGCCTGCTCGGCGGTGAGCAGGGCTGGCAGTTTGGGCTCATCAACGCGGTGTCGGTCCTCATCATCGCCTGTCCCTGTGCACTGGGCCTGGCGACACCGATGTCGATCATGGTCGCCACCGGCAAGGCTGCAACCCAGGGCATCCTGTTCCGCGATGCCTCGGCCATCGAGAACTTCCGCCGGCTCGACACGATGATCGTCGACAAGACGGGCACGCTGACCGAAGGCCGGCCGGCCTTCGACCGCGCCGTGGCGGCGCAGGGTGTGACCGAAGACGAGGTGCTGCGACTGGCGGCCAGCCTGGACCAGGGCAGTGAGCATCCGCTCGCGCAGGCCATCGTGGATGCGGCGCGCGCCCGCAAGCTCGCGCTGTCGCCTGCGGTGGACTTCGAGTCCTCCACGGGCATTGGTGTCAGAGGTGTCGTCGAGGGCCAGAAACTTGCATTCGGCAACGCGGCGCTGATGGCGCAGGACGGCGTGGACG
>NZ_JBFULE010000441.1:0-4418 GCF_056400485.1 Roseateles sp. P5_B10 | reverse complement strand
GTCGTGGGCAGCTTGATCACCGAAGCAGTGACGGTCGCTCCGTCCGACGCAGTCGCCTCGGCCATGGCCTCTCCCCCTCCACCACCGCAACCGGCCAAGGGAACAGCTCCGCCAAGAGCGGCTGAATACTGGAGGAATTTACGGCGCTGGGGGTCAGTCATGGAAAAGCAATCCTTAGCAGCGAACGTCGCTGCACTTCGGTACTAGGGGGGTGGCCTAGGGGGGCGGAACGGATTCTGATGGCAGGCCCTGACGGGACCGTGGCTAAACGTTACGAACTAGGGGGCGCGGAGGGTATAAGTTTGGGTTATGCGTCTCGACCTTCGCCGCCCTTGCCGCGACGGGTCGTGCTCCAAACAATTCCCGCCCGTTCTCCCTCTGAAAAGCCACCGTCATGAAGCCCCTGCACTTCGCCCTGCTGACCCTGGTTGCGCTGGCCAGCGCGCCTGCGGTGCAAGCCCAAAACAAGCCGCTGATCTACTGCGCCGACGCCAGTCCGGAAGGTTTTGACCCTGGAATGTGGGACAGCGCTAGCACCAACACGGTCAGCGCACAGATGTTCGACGGGTTGCTTGGCTTCAAACGACCCACGACGGAGCTGACCCCCAAGCTCGCCACAAGCTGGGAAATCTCGCCCGACGCGAAGAGCTTCATTTTCAGATTGCGGGACGGCGTGAAGTTCCACACCACCCCCTGGTTCAGGCCCACCCGCAACCTCAATGCAGATGATGTGCTGTTCACTTTTCAACGCTTCATCGACCCCAACCACCCGTTCAACAGGGCGTTTCCGGCAAATTTCATCTACCCGCAGAACCTTGGACTGACCAAGCTGATCGAGGGCATCGACAAAATCGACGACCGCACAATTCGTTTCCGGCTTCGTCAGCCCAATGTGACATTCGTCGCAAACTTCGCCTTCGCCTGGGCGGGCATCCAGTCCGCCGAGTACGCCGCGCAGCTACTGAAGGAAGGAAAGGCCTCGCAAATCAATGTGCAGCCGGTCGGCGCGGGGCCCTTTCGCTTCAAAAGTTATGCCAAGGACGACGTGCTGCGTATGGAAGCGCACCCAGATTACTGGGGCGGCAAGCAGCCCACGTCGAATCTGGTCTTCAGCATCAGCCGTGAGCCCAATGTGCGCGTGCAGAAGATCGCCGCCGGCGAATGCCATGTAACGGCAGCCCTGCGCGACGTCGACATCGCCCCGCTGGCGAACAACGCCAACATCAGCATCGAGAAGATCCAGGCGCTCAACATCTCCTACCTGAGTTTCAACCTGAAGAAGCCGCCCACCGACAAGCGCGAGGTGCGCGAGGCCCTGGACATTGCCGTCGACCGCGACGCCATCTTCAAGGCCCTGTTCCCGCGCGGCGACGCCATGCAGGCCGTCAGCGCCTTCCCGCCGGCCATCCCCGGCTACAACAAGAAGCTGAAGAACGAGTTCGACCCGGCGAAGGCCAAGGCGCTGCTGGCCAAGGCGGGCTTTCCCAACGGCTTCGAGATCGACCTCTGGGCCCTGCCCGTGCAGCGCCCGACCAACCCGAACGGCCAGCTGATGGCCCAGCTGATCCAGCAGGACTGGGCCAAGATCGGCGTCAAGGCCAGCATCAAGACCTTCGAGTGGGGCGAGTACCTCAAGCGCGCCAACAACGGCGAGCACAACGTCTACATGAGTGGCTGGAGCGGCGAGACCGGGGATGCGGACGACTTCCTGACGCCCAACCTGAGCTGCGCGGCCAACAAGAGCGGCATCAAGTTCTGCAACGCCGAATTCGAGAAGCTCATCGACGAGGCCCGCGCGACGCCCGACCAGAAAAAGCGCATCGCGCTGTACGAGAAGGCCCAGGAGATCTTCAAGCACGAGCGGCCCTGGATCACGATGGCGCATTCGACCGTCTACATCCCCATCCGCAAGGACGTGGTGGGCTTCAAGATGGCGCCCAACGGCTCAGTGAACTTCGAAGGGGTGTATCGCAAGTGAGGCTGCGCCACATCGAAGTCTTCCACGCCATCATGCAGGCCGGCACCATCAGCGGCGCCGCCCAGCTGCTGCACATTTCCCAGCCGGCCGTGACCAAGGTGCTGCAGCATTGCGAGCTGCAGCTCGGCATGGCGCTGTTCGACCGCGTACGCGGCAAGCTCTATCCGACGCCCGAGGCCCAGCGCCTCTTCGTCGAGATCGACAAGCTCAACCGCGATCTCGTCGGCATCCGCCGCCTGGCGGCCAACCTGAAGAGCGGCGAGAGCGAGCAGGTGCGCCTCGTCGCCACACCAGCCCTCGCGATGGCCATCGTGCCCGCCGCGATGACGCCCTGGTGCAAGGCCTACCCGAACGCGAGCTGCTCGCTGGCCACCCATCACACGCGCGAGATCGTGTCGGCCCTGCTGCTGGGCGAGGCCGACCTGGCCTTGTCGCTGCAGGACCCGCGCCATCCCGGCATCAAGGCCGAGGTCATCGCCAGCGGCGCCATGGTTGCCCTGTGCCCCTTGAACA
This sequence comes from Roseateles sp. P5_B10, assembly GCF_056400485.1. Classification (NCBI taxonomy): domain Bacteria; kingdom Pseudomonadati; phylum Pseudomonadota; class Betaproteobacteria; order Burkholderiales; family Sphaerotilaceae; genus Roseateles; species Roseateles sp. P5_B10. Next base: position 1,927 of record NZ_JBFULE010000441.1, on the reverse strand, counting down.
GCCCCGAGGCCAAGGGCGAGGGGCCGCTGGGCCTGGCCGACATCCGCACCGAGATCGTCGGCCTGCAGAGCGACGACCCGCTCGCCGGCCTGCTGCACCACGCCGGCGAGGCCCTGGGCCAGCCGCTGGCCAGCCGCATCACCGTGCAGACCTACCAGCTCGCACGCGCCCTCGTCGAGGCCGGTGTGGGCATGACGCTGGTGGACCCCTTCACCGCCGCCAGCGCCGACGCCAGCAAGGTCCGCGTGCGGCCGCTGTCACCCACCGTGCCGGTGCAGCTCTATCTGCTCAGCGCCGCCAGCGCGCCGCTGGGCCAGGCCTCGCGCCGCCTGGTCAAGTTCATCACGGCCGCTGCGCACGAACACCTTTCTCGACTGCCGTGATTCGCATCGAAGACATTGCCTCGCATTCGGACTTCCGCCCGCTCGCCTCGCTGCAGCACGGCATCGCCGTGGATCTGCGCTACGCGACGGCCGACAACTTCGTCGGCCATTCCGTTTACGCCGGCATCGACTGCGCCTGGCTGCGCCGCGAGGCCGCGGACGCGCTGGAGCAGGCCGCCGCATGGCTGCATGAGCGCCGCCCCGGCTACCGCCTGCTCRTGCTGGACGCCCTGCGCCCCCAGCGCGTGCAGCAGCGCCTGTGGGACGAGCTGCAGGGCACGCCGTTGACGATGTATCTCGCCAGCCCCGAGCGCGGCTCCATCCACAGTTTTGGCATGGCCGTGGACCTGACGCTGCTCGACCCGCAAGGCCGCGAGGTCGACATGGGCAGCGGCTTCGACGAGATGACGCTGGCCTCCCACCCCGACCACGAGGCCGAGCACCTGGCCCTGGGCGCGCTGACGCCCGAACACCTTGTGGAGCGTGGCTGGCTGCGCGCAGCGATGCGCGAGGCGGGCTTTCACGGCATCGCCACCGAGTGGTGGCATTTCGACTTCGGCGACCGCGTCGCGGTCAGGCGGGATCTGCCGCGGGTGCTTTGACGTCGATGCGCTTCTCCATGAAGACGCTCAAGGGATCGTCGGCATAGCCRCCGTAGGGCCCGCGGTGGACGTAGCCGCATCGGGCATACAGCGCCAGCGCTTCGAGCTGGTAGGGCCCCGACTCCAGCGTCACCAGCCTGCAACCCCGAGCGGCCGCTTCGGCTTCCAGCTCGGACAGCAGCCGCTGGGCCAGCCCCTGACCACGTGCCGCCGGGCTGATGAACATGCGCTTGAGCTCGCCGAACTCCGGGGTCAGCACGACTGCGCCGCAGCCCACGGCCCGCCCCACCGTATCCCGGGCCACGGCGAAGACGACGTTCGGCTGGGTCAGCGAAGCCAGGTCCAAGGCATACCGGGCTTCGGGCGGATAAAGGGTGTCCTGGTAGGCGTCCAACTCGGCGATGAGGGCGATGACCTCCGGCTGGTTGGCAGATTCAAAGGTGATGCTCGTCAAGCAAATGGCTCCATGGCTTGTAGGGAAGGCATAACTCGCCTGACGCGCTGGTCTGCGTCACGGCCTGCTCACTCAGTTAGGTGGTGGGCCCAGACATCATCCATTCCGATGGCGCGATGTCATAGGAGTCTTGTGCACAGGCAACGGCCTCCTCAAGGGTTTCATGCCAGGTATCGGCGGCATAGCGCCCATCCAACGAATGGCAAACAAGCAAGAAGTTCTTGTTTCCATCGTCCGTGATCTCGAATCGAAACTCGATCTCCAGCGCGTTATCGTCATCCGGATCTGCGGGCGACCACCCACTGTTTGGGTGCCCGAGGATGCGTACCGCTCGGCGAGCGATGGTTGCGTAGGATTTCATTGATGCGCTCTGACGTTGGCGCTCAGCGGGCGGCGGAGCCGTCCGCTGCAGCAATTGGTTAGGTAGCACTCTTCGACTCCGAAGAATCAGAGCTTGCCACGCTGACCATAGGAATAGTGAACAACGA
>NZ_JBFULE010000440.1:0-4419 GCF_056400485.1 Roseateles sp. P5_B10 | reverse complement strand
GCTCTGATTCATCGAATGCAGCGCCAGCAGCAGTTGGCCCGTTTCGTCCCGGCCATGCGACTTGATCTCCGAGGTCAAGTCGCCGGACGCAACGGTTTCGGCGACGTGCAGCGCCTCGGCGATCGGCCTCGTGATCGAGCGGCTCAGCAAGACGGCGATCAGGGTTGCAAGGCCCACGGCGACAGCCGATAGCACGATCGTGAGGATCTTCGCTGCAGCGGCGGTTTCCTTGGCCTCGGCGCCAAACTGCTCCATGCTCTCGGTCTGGGACCTGGCGAACTCCTCGACCGCATGCAGATAGACGCCTTGCACCGGCAGGATGCCGGTGATGAGTTCTGTGCGCCCGTCCTCGACCTTTCCGGCCTTGATCATTTCAATCAGAGGCGCCTGGTGTTCCTTGAATTTCGCCCGGCCGTCGACCAGCGCCTGCAAGGCCGCTCGGCCCCGCTCGCTGTGCACGGTAGCCGTCAGCTTCTGGATGGCGTCGTTCACCACGGGCACGGAGGCCTCGATCTTGGCCAGCTCCTTGTCGACAACCCCTTTGTCGGAGGCGATCAATGCCGTCCTGATGGCTCGCAGCTGCGCGTTCACCTCGTTCTCGATGAGGTGAGCCAGCGACACCTTGACGAAACGGTCGTGCAGGATGATTTCGGTGCTGCCATTCACCGCGTTGATCTTCGTCACGCCGATGATGGCCAGCGCGGCCAGCAACGCGATGACCATTGCAAATCCCGCTGTCAGACGGGTCCCAATCTTCCAGTCTGTCGCAGCTTTCATGGCCGCCTCCTGTTGGTATGAGAGAACTGGTCTGCATCGCCAGACCACCGATTTATACGACTACTTGAGCCCCAGTGCCCACGCGATGCCGCCCAGCACGTGACTTTGGAAGGCTGGCATGAGCCACACATGCTCGTTGTGGCCCAGCGCTGTGTAGAACACCCGGCCCTTGCCGAAGTTCCGGCACCAGGAAATCGGAAAGTGCCCGGGCGCGTGGGTGTTCGGATGCCGATCCAGCACGAGCAGATCGTGCACGCCAGCGGGGTCATGATTTTTGAAGACGTAGATCTCTTCAAGCTTGCCATCAAGGGTCCAGGTGACGGGCAGATGGCGGTTCGCCGGGTGCGAGGCGTCGCGGTTGAGGGCTTCRATGCTCACCTGCTCGCGGTGATAGTCGAACTCGCCGCCCAGCATGTCGATGTAGGGGCGGTAGGCGTGCAGGGTGTCGGTGGCGCTGTGGATGCCGATGAAGGCGCCGCCGTCCCTGATCCATTGGATGAAGGCCTCCTTGTCGGGCAGTGGCAGCTCGCCCGTGGTGCTGGCGAAGACGATGCCGTCGTAGCGCTTCAGCGCCGCAGGATTCAGCTTGCGCTCCAGCATGGTTCTGACCTGCTCGGCGTAGACCGCCGCAGCGGTGCCTTCGACGGGCGTGACGGCCGCCAGCTCCACGTCAAACGAGCCGGACGACTGTCCGAGCGACGCCAGCACGCGTTCCGCCGTCTCGATGGAGCTGTGGCGAAAGCCCATCGTCGTCGTGACGATGAGAAGCTTCTTGGGCGGCGCGGCCAGGGCGTCGGTGACCACCCCGCAAGCCATGGCGGCGAGGCATGTGAGCCAGATAAAGCATTTCATCGGTCAATCTCCAATTGGGTGAGATTCAGAGGCCGTCGTCCCCGCTCTGGCATCGGACGGTCTCAGCTTCGGCTTTCGGCGGCGGCGGCGGGCAGTGTGACCGACGCATCGAATGACAGCGCGGCGAAGGCGAAGGGAATGCGGCGGCGCAGCGTCATCCTGCACACCAGCAGGCCCATCACGAACGAGCAGGCGAGGCGGATGAGCGCCATCCAGAAACATGAGCATTACTCAAGGCCTCACCCGAGCTTCGCCCACGCGGCGTCGTCCGACCTTTGTAGGGCCGCGACGCCGACACGGCCAGCACGGGCGGATTCATAAGCTCAGCGGCGTGGCACCTGCCCTGTTGAAGGCATGACGCTGCCACCCATCAAGCCAAAGGAGATCCCCATGACGAAGCAAATCCGCACCTCCCGCCTTTTGTGTGCCCTCGCACTGGTCGGCCTTGCCGGCACGGCTTCGGCCAATCTGACCAAGCCGGTCTATTCGCAGGCCAAGGATGAGGTCAAGGCCATGTTCAAGGCTGAGCGCGACAAATGTGGCTCGCTGGCGGGCAATGCCAAGGATGTGTGCGTCGAGCGCGCCAAGGCTCATGAAAAGGTCGCCCTGGCCAACCTCGAATACCAGTACACCGGCACGGTCAAGGATCACAACGATTACCTGGAGTCCCGCTACGAGGCACGCTACAAGCTGGCCAAGGAAATGTGCGATGACAAGTCCGGCAATGCCAAGGACGTCTGCGTCGCCGAAGCCAAGGCCGAGCATGACAAGGCCAAGGCCGACCTGAAGGCCAACAAGAAGGTCGCCACCGCGCAGTCCGATGCGCTTGAGACCAAGCTGAAGGCCGACTACAAGGTCGCCAACGAACGCTGCGATTCGCTATCGGGCGACGCCAAGGACAGCTGCCAGGCCAGCGCCAAGGCCCGCTACTTCCAGTGATGAGGCGCCACCGCTGCGATACCGCAGCGGTGGCATGACGAAAAAACGCCGGCTCGAGAGCCGGCGTTTTCGCACCTGGAGAAACGTTCAATGCGCCGCACTGGCCGCGGCGGRCATGCCGTCCGCCACCGCGACCACGCGCCCTGCCTGCGGCAGAGTCAGGCGGTTATCCACGCCACGCACGCCCTGTGGGGCTCCGGCCAGCACCGTGGCGCGCTCCTTGGCGGCCGCATCGGGGGCCGGGCCTTCCAGACGCACGATGCCGCCTGTCGTCGTCACCTCAATCCGCGGCGCGCTGAGGGCCGGGTCGGCAGCAAGCGCCGTCTTGACCTTGAGACTGATGCCCGTGTCATCGATGGCCGTGCCAACGCCGTCCACGGCGCTGCGCGAGGCCTCGACGGCCGCGTTCTGAGAATCCGTGACCGTTTGACCGATGCGATGGCCGAAGTTGCGCACGCTCGCAATCGCGTCATCGAGCTGGGTGCCCGGGGTGCGGGAGTCTTGCAGGGTGGCAACGGTGATCGCCGTGATAGCGGCGCCCAGGCCCAGTGCGAGGAGCCAGGCGCCAGCGCTAGAGCGCCTGCGAGGTCTCTCGTCGTCGCGCAAGCGGCGTACGGGCGGTGCGACGGCAGGATCGGTGGACTCACCATAAGGCGGCAGACGGGCGCGCCAGTCGTCGGCGTGGGGGCTTGTGACGGGTTTCATGGCGATCTCCTGACGGGCCCGGTGGGCCTCACGCTGCAAGTCTGGCTGGCGGCCATGGCCCCACCCGTCAGCGAGTGCAGTCGCAGGCTGTAGGACCGCGCGCCACTGCATCGGCGCGTGCATGCGGGCTTCCCGTTGTCCGATAGCTGCTACTGCCGCAGGCCGACACCGCCGATGAAGCTCGCCACCCATCATCCGACTCATCAAACCTTGAAGTGCTGCGCCATGAATCTCCGCCTGCTCTTCCCGCTGCTCGGCCTGTCTCTCGTCCAAGGTGTTCATGCCCAGGGTGCGCCAGCCAGTAGCGGTATGGGCGCTGGTATCGGTCTGGCCAGCCAAGCGACGCCGCAATACGCATCGGACCCCGAGCTGAACTGGCGCGACCCGCAATGGCTCAGTCGCCAGCGCGAACGCTCGCGCTGGCGCTATCAGCTGGGGCTCGAACAGCAACTTCGCTCACCCGCGCAGCTCGGGCCGCAAGCCGCCGTGCGCGAGGCCCTGTGGGCTGGCGTCAGCTACAACTTCAACACCAGGTTGAGCGGCGGTGTGGAAACACCGGTCTGGCAGCGTGACAGCGGCTGGGCATCGCGCATGGCTTTCGAACGCCCAAAGGGAGAAGGCTTGACTGGCTTGCGCGGTGCGTTCTCGTACCAGCTGAGTTCACAAAGCCGGCTGACGTTGCGCCCGCAGGCCCGCCGCGTCATGCTTAGCTATTCAGCGACCTGGTGAACGGCAAAGCGGGCGCCTGAGCGCCCACCTGTCATCGACCGTCGGTTGGGTTGACTACGCCATCTGCGGAGATCGCCCGGCAGCCAGATCGGCGCAATAGTTGATCAGTTCGTCGAGCTGGCGGCACTTATCGAACACGCGCTCTGCGCCCAGTGTGGCGCACCGGCGGCGCATGTCCTCGGTCGCGTAATTGGTCAGCACGATGCGGCGCGCCGCCATGCCCAAACGCTGGGCCGCACGCAGCACGCCCAGACCGTTGCCGGAATTCAGGAAGATATCGACGATGACCACATCGGCCTTCTGGGCGGCCTCTCGGCTCATCCAATGCACGGCCGACTCCTCATCGCCGGCGCTGCCGATGACTTCGACGTTGGCCATTTCCTCGAGCGTGCCCGCCAGGTTCTCGCGGATAACCGG
>NZ_JBFULE010000439.1:0-4419 GCF_056400485.1 Roseateles sp. P5_B10 | reverse complement strand
CGATGGCACCACGGCTCGAAGCGCTTCCGGCTTTGTGCTGACCAGCTACACCTTCATCAGCGGCAAGCGTTCGCTGACGCCGAGCGCCTCGGCGAACGCGGTCGCAGATCGGATTGCCAATGACCCGTCACGTGACGTGCTCGCCTTCGGCCGCACCGCAACCTTCAGTGGCGGCGTCACTCAACCCACCCTCCATCGCGTCGATTCAGCCTCGTTCACCGCGGTGGTCGGCACGCCGTTTGAGCGCGGCTTCGAGTTCGCGATGTCCAGCCTGAACACGTCACTGAGCTTCAGCGCGCGCGTGGAGTACTCGCTGCCGGTGGGCTACACGCTGACGTCGGCCCGTGGGCTGGCGGTGAACGCCGTGCCGGAAAACGGCAGTTGGGCGCTGATGCTTGCTGGGTTGGTCGGGCTCGGCGGCCTGCGGCTGGCAAAGAGCCGCAACGTGCGCTAACCGGCCAGCCCCGCGTACACGTGCTGCACGTCGTCGTTGGCGTCCAGCGCGGCGAGAAAGCTCTCTACCTCGTCCAGTTGCTCAGCTGTCAGGCTCGTGGGGTTGACCGGGTTCTTGGGCCGGTAGCCCAGCTTGGCGCTGAGCACGGTGAAGCCTTGTGCGGGCAGGGCGCGGCTGACGAGGTCGAGGTCGGCCGGGTCGGTCAGGAAGACGGTGATGCCTTCTTCGTCGGGCGGCAGCAGATCCTGCGCGCCGGCTTCGATGGCGGCCATGTCCGCGTCGGCACCGGGCGTTGTGGGCTCGGCTTCGATCATGCCGAGGTGATCGAAGTCCCAGCCGACGGAGCCGGCACCACCGAGCTGGCCCTTGCGGAACAACACGCGCATGTCCGACGCGGCGCGGTTCACGTTGTCCGTCAGCACCTCCACCATCACCGGCACGCGGTGCGGCGCAAAGCCTTCGTAGATGGCCTGCTCGAAGTGGACGACCTCACCGGTCAACCCGGCGCCTTTCTTGATGGCGCGGTCCAGCGTCTCCTTGGGCATGGACACCTTGCGCGCCTGCTCCACCACCAGCCTCAGCCGCGCGTTGTCCTTCGGGTCAGCGCCGTGGCGCGCCGCGATCATGATGTCCTTGGACAATTTGCCGAACAGCCGACCCTTGGCATTGGCGGCGATGTCTTTGTGTTTGGCTTTCCATTGCGCGCCCATGGGGGTGTCCTGTCGTTTGTCTAGTAAGCCCAAGTCGCGTAACTTGTCGGGCGGGTCGCTACTTTACGGGGTGGCTCTTGCCGATCTCGCCCCTGTCGTCGCGCTATTGAGGTGCGAAATCGTCGTAAGACCTTGGTAAATAACCCCAGATACGTACGACGTCGCCACGCTGCTCGAAGTCGAAGCCAATCTTTTCCAAGATTGGCAGGATTTCGTTTCGATGGTCAATKCTCGCTCTAGGAAGCAGCTTTCCTATGAATGGCCCCTCCTCGGACAGGCCGATGTCAAACCATTCGACAGCTTCAAACGGAAAGGGCAGGTGATAAAACCATTCGACATCCCAATTCGAGACGGTGCCATCAACTGATTTCGAGCGATAAGAAGGACGCCAGCCATCAAGAGCGCGGATGTGAGTGATCAGCTCGTTCCATCGTGTGTTGTTAGACGCACTGGCTAAGTTCCTTGTGGTGACCGCGGCACGAGTCCGCTTTCGCGCTTGATCATCATTTCGCGCATCAGCCATAGGTAAATCGTTCAAAGCCTTCCCCTCGTTCTAGTCTGAGCTACCCAACGTCGCCACCACCTTCCTCGTCTGCCCCGCCCGCCACACCGTCAACGTCACCTTCTCCCCGATCTGCCGCGTCTCCAGAAGCGACAACATGTCGTCCAGGTCCGCCACCGCCTGTCCATCGACAGCCGTGATGACGTCCCCCTGCACGATGCGCCCGCTGCGATCCCTGCCGAAGGGTTTCAAGCCCGCCGCCGCAGCCGGGCTGGCGTCCGCCACGTTGACCAGCAGCACACCCTTGGGCGCCCCCAGCGCCTTGGCCAGGTTCTCCGGCCCGGCTGTCACGCCCAGCGCGGGCCGGATGAAGCGCCCATCTCGAATCAATCGCGGCACGATGCGATTCACCTCGTCCACCGGAATCGCAAACCCGATCCCTGCACTCGCCCCGCTCGGGCTGTAGATGGCCGTGTTGACGCCGATCRGCCGCCCCGCCGAATCCAGCAGCGGCCCGCCCGAATTGCCAGGGTTGATGGCCGCATCGGTCTGGATGGCGCCCTTGATCGTGCGTCGCGTGACCGATTCGATTTCGCRGTTCAGCGCCGAGACGATGCCAGTGGTCAGCGTCTGGTCCAGGCCGAAGGGGTTGCCGATGGCGTAGACCTTCTGGCCCACCTGCAGATCCCGGCTGGCACCCACCGCGATGGCTGGCAGCTTCTCGTGGGGCGCTTCGATGCGCAGCACGGCAATGTCGCGGTCCGGGTAGGCGCCGACGAGCTTGGCCGGAAAGCTGCTCTGATCGTTCAGCGTGACAGTGGCGCGGTCGCCGCCCTGGATGACGTGGAAGTTGGTGACGATGTGGCCGGCGTCGTCCCAGATGAAACCGGTGCCGGTGCCGCTGGGCTGCTCGCTGGTGCGCAGCGAGAAGAAGTCGCGCTGCACGCTCAGCGTGGTGATGTGCACCACCGACGGCGACACGCGTTTGAAGACGCCGATGTTGTTCAACTCCTCGGCGTCCAGCGCGCCGCGGGCGTTGACGGCGCGAGGCTGGGCTTGAGCCTTGGCGAAAGCGGGAGCGCAGCCGAGGAAGAGCAGCGCGACGGCGAGAGTGAGGCGGCGGGGCAGGGTGGGCACGGGGGCGTCGGCGGGAGTGGCGTCGATCCGCATTTTGGGCACAACTCCGGGCTCCCGAGGCCCGCCGCTTCACGCCGCCCGTGCTGCCCTCCCGGGCGTGCGCTCAAGCCCGGGGCCGCTTCACCCGGCGAGAACTCAGGCCCGCCACGAGCGCCGCCAGAGTCAGCGCCAGGCTGGCGGGCTCGGGCAGCCGGCTGTAGAAGGTGTGGTCTGTCACGCCGAAACCTCTACCCGAGTAGTTGCTGCCCTGGTAGCCGGTGCTCTCGTCAAAGGTGAAGGCGGTGGTGCTGAAGTAAAGGCCGTCGATGCCCGCGATGCGGCCATTGAGGATGTCCACCGCCTGGCCCGGCAGGAAGCGGGAGCGCAGCGCCGCGAGCGAGTCGGCACCGCTGTGCGTGTACTCGCCGATGTCGTAGAGCGCGTACATGTGATCGTTGGCGTCGATGCGGCCATCGCCGCTGGTGTCGAACCAGAAGTCGAGGAAAGGAATTTCCTCGCCGCCGTAAGCCAGGGCCAGGAAATGGAAGATGCTCTGCTGAACGTACTTGCCGGTGGCCGGGTCCTTGTAGAGCACCTCGAACTTCTGATCGTGCTCGGCGCCGCTCCAGATGTCGTCCGGCCCACCGGCCCCACCGCCTGCGCCGCCAGGGTTGCCAACGGYACGGGTGTGGTTGACGACATCGCAGAGCGTCAACGTCTTGGCGGCGTCGGGGATGTCGCGCTTGCCGCTTTGCCCGCCCGCCGCGATTTCTCCGACGTGATCCGAGGCGACGATGGTGCCGCCGTTTCGGCGATCCGTGTAGTTGATGGTGAAGTCCAGCGCCGTGCGGGTGTAGTTGTGCTCGATCACATAGGCGTTGCGCTGGCTGCAGTCATTGCTGTTGGCCTCGGGGCCGGTGTCGGCCAGCGCGGGCAGCACGAGAGCCAGAAGCGGCAAGGCAATCCACCGATGGCTGCTGCGGGTGTGAGGACAGGGCATGGTGTGTCTCCTTGGAGGTAGGCACCGATCGCAACGCCTATATTGGCTGTTGTCAGAAGGCGTGCCCTTGCCGGCTGATTCCTCCGGTAGCGAGCATCGAACGTGCCAGTTGCCGACTCCAGACGGAAGCGTCAGAAGGCATGTCGCACGCCGGCGGCCATGCCCGGGAGGTATTTCATGACCCAACTGCCCGACGCGGCGCTCGATGCGCTGCGGCAGATGTTGCGAATCGGATCCGATCGATCGGCCCAGGAGCAGGCGCTGCACCGTCTGCATTGCGTTTGCCTGGTGGCCTGCGGGCGCAGCTGCTCGGAGGTTGCGGCATGGTTTGGCGACAGCCCCCGCAGCCTGCAGCGCTGGGTTCGGCATTTTCACGGAGTCACCGTCATGCTGGTGGCAGAGCGTGCGCCGGGACGGCCGCCGCGGCTGACCGGTGTGAAGTCGCTGGAAGTGGCTGCAGAGCTCCGTACGTCGCCCAGTGGCTGCGGTTACGCCAAAGGGCGATGGGATGGGAAGCTGCTGCAACAGCATCTGCGGGAGCATCACGGCGTCTGCCTGAGCTTGCGCCAGTGCCAGCGCACCTTGCACGATGTCTTGGCAAAGCCAGCGCCCCCGAGCGCCTGACATTGCGTCAATG
>NZ_JBFULE010000438.1:0-4427 GCF_056400485.1 Roseateles sp. P5_B10 | reverse complement strand
GTCCAGCCACAGCGGCCGGTGGGGATGGGCCAGGGCGGTGAGCGCGGCGCTGACGCGCAGGAAGCCTTCGGGTCGGGTATCGCGGAGATCGGTATCAGCCATGGCCGCAATTGTGTCGCGGCCGGCGCCCGCCACGTCAGTCGCGGTCCTTGCCCTTGTGCTTGCCATGGCCCTTGCCATGGCCTTTGCCCTGGTCGTTATCGTCGCCCCGCCGCTCGTAGCGCTCCTGGTACCRGTCCTCGCGGACGAAGTAGACCGGCATGCCGCAGGCGTTGTACTTGGCGCAGTGCTTGTCCCAGTGCTTCTGGTGGCCGGGCGGGATGCGCATATAAACGGGCTCGACATGCACCGGCCGGCGCTGCACCCAGACGGGCTCGCGCAGCACGACGGGCGGCGGCGCCGTCTGGCCGATGTCGATGCGGCCGTAGAAACCAGGCTGGCCAATCTGCACCGACACACCGACGTCGGTGGCCTGGGCGGCGCCAGCAATCAGCAGCAGCGTGATGAGGGGCAGGATCTTCTTCATGGTGTCTCCTTGCTTCAGGCCAGGTTTCAAGCTTAAGGCAGCGTGAAATCGAAATCGTAGAAATGCTGGTGGCCTTCAACGCGGATGTTCATGCGGCCCGCCAGGCCGGCCAGTGCGCCGGTCCCGGAGTCTGGCACAACGGTGATGGCGAGGCTGGGCGTGCCGCGCTCCATCAGGCCGTGATGCACGAGGGYGAAGCTACCCTCGCGGCCCTCCAGGCTGCCGGTCACGGTCTCCAGCGCCACATAGGCCRCCGAGCCGGCGATGCTGCCGTGCGTGGCCAGCATCTGGCCGGCGCCACGGGCCTCGAGGGCGCCGCGATATTGCTTGTCCAGCACCATGCGGCCGAGGGCCGGACTTGCCGCCTCGGCAGCCTGGGCCGTCATCCCCACCGTGAACTCACCGCTGACCGTCGCCATCACCACTCTCCTTCGAGCCGGGCCGGCTCGCCAACGCCGATTCGACCACGGGCTGCCCCTCGGCGGCGAGGGGTGTGAACAGTGGCTTGGCGACCCGCACGGGGATGACATCCAGTCGGGCCTGCAGCACCGTGTAGTCCTCGCCGCCGCCGCGGACGGCACTGCGCCAGCCTACGAAGCCGGGGGCACGGCGCAGCCGGAACTCGAAGCCCACGTCGGGCGCCGGATCGTCGGCGTGCGGACGGGCGCGGTAGGCGAGGCCGCCCACCTCGGGCTCGGGGCCGTCCAGCAGCTGCGTCAGCGCGCCGAGGATGCAGYCGTCGCCGAGGATGTCGAGGAAGAACCGGTCGGACTGCAGGCGCGGCTTGAAGTCCGGGGCGCCAGGGTCGATGCGGGGCTCGCGCTGCTTGTGCGGCGCCGGCGTCGTCTCGCCGCTGGCCAGGTCGTGGCAGTCGCCATGGTCGAGATAGGACAGGCGCACGCCCTGCAGGTTGAAGGCCGGCAGCGCGGCGTCGCGTGTCGCGTCGCCGAGGTCGACAAGGACGGCGCCGCTGCCGCCGATGACCTCGAGTTGCCCGCCCTTGATGACGACGGCCGCGTTCTCGTCCACACCGAGGCCCAGGCGGCAGCCCAGGGACTGCAGGGCCGGCAGCATGCGGCCGATACGGCCGCGCTTGAGGAAATGCTGGTCGATCAGCAGGTCGGGGCCGAGGAAGGCCAGGCCCCGGTCGTATTCCAGGCCCGCCCGCCACTGGCCCTTGAGAACGGCCAGGCTGTCCATCGCATCGCGGAACATCATGCGGCTCATGACCGCGGCACCGGCACTGGTGCCAGCGATGACGCCGCCGCGCTCGAAGACCTGGCGGATGGCCGCCAGCATGGCCGTTGGCTCGCCGCCCGGCTGCAGCGTGTCGACGATGAGCTCCTGGGCGCCACCGGAGAAGAAGACGGCGCGGCAGGCAGCGACGCGGGCGATCAGGGCCGTATCGTGCAGCGTTCCCTGCAGATCTCCTGCTTCGAGATTGGGGGCGACGGGAATGATCTCGGCGTGCGCGCCGCAGCGCTCCAGCGCGGCGGCGATCTGGGCCGCAACGCGCTCGGGCTCATAGGCCGCGGTCGGGAAGACGGCGATGGACGCACCGGCGCCCCCGGCCTCGTCGACGATGCGCTGCCAGACGGCGTCGCTGTCAGCTTTGAGCGCGCCGCCGATGACGATGACGGTGCCGACGGGGGAGTGGCTGGGCAAGATGGGTGCCGGGCTGGCGCAGTTCACGAGCCCGACATCTTGGCAGGCTCCCGCGCAATCCGACAGCGGGTCAGGCCCGAGGAAAAGCAACGCTTGTGACCAAGCGCTGCAAACGGCTGCCGATTCACTGGCCCGAGGGCGCCGACGCTGCGGGAACGCTCGTGGCGGGCAGGCTGGCCGCAGGCTTGGGCGGCCCCGACCAGCCGCCATACAGCGGCATCGGCAGGCGCACGGGGCTGATGTCGAGGTAGAGGTTGGTGACCGTGAACTGTTCGCCGCCGAATTCCTCGGTGCTCCAACCCAGCGAGTCCGAGCCCTTGTAGAGCCGGAACAGGAAGCCGAGCTCGGCCAGCGGGTCGTTGGTGCGCGGCAGCACGTCGAAGGCCAGACCCTTGACCTCCTTGCGCACGCTGTCGATGAGGCGTGTCATCGCGTTGGAGATGGTCGAGTCGCCCATCATGTCGAGGTGGAAGACATCGTCGATGTAGCTCGGCTTGAAGTTGGGCGACTCGGCGTCGTGCAACTCGCCGCGCAGCTTGGGCGCCGACGGCGTCGCCGAGCGCGCGCGCAGGTGGTAGCGGTCGCCGTGCTCGAGGTAGGACAGGCGGGCGCCCTGCACGTTGAAAGCGCCCAGCGAGGGATCGCTCTTGGCCTCGGTCAGGTCCACGACCAGGCAGCCGCGGTCGCCGATGACCTCGATCTCGTCGCCGCGGATGATGGCGGCGGTGTTCTCGTCCACGCCCAGGCCGAGCTTGTAGCCCTTGGCCATCATCAGCGGAATCATGCGGCCGAAGCGGCCGCGCTTGAGGAAATGCTGGTCGACGAACAGATGAGGGCCGACGAAGCCYAGCCCGCGATCGATCTGCTTGCCATCCGAAAAGCGGCCCTTGAGGATGTTGATGTTGCTGGGCGGGTCACGGAACATCACGGTGCTCATGATGGCCGCTCCGGCCGAAGTGCCGGCGATGACGCCGCCCTTGCGGTAGACGTCCCAGATCGCCTCCAGCATGGGCGTGCTCTGGCCACCGGGCTGCAGCACATCGACGATGCGCTCCTGCACGCCGCCCGTGAAGAAAATGCCCTTGGCGGCCTTGACCTTGGCGATCAGGGCCGGGTCGCGCACGACCTTGCTCAGGTCCACCCACAGGAACTTGGGCGCCACCGGCAAGGCCTCGGCCACCGCGCCTCGGCGCTGCAGCAGATCCACGATCTGCTTGGCGCTGGCCTCGGGATCCTCACTGGCTGTGCCGAAAACGACGAAGCGCGCGCCCTTGCCGCCGGCCAGTTGAACGATGCGTTGCCAGACCTCTTCGTTGTCGGCCTTCAGCGCGCCGCCGATAGGCACGGCATAGCCGCGGATGGCGGGCTCGGACTCGGGCAGCGGCTGCAGCGCCCCTGAGGCCTGTGCCGGACCGGCTTGAACGGCCGACGCGGCCTTGGCGGGCGCCGGTGCCGCAGCGCGTGGTGCCGATGCCGAGGCCGGCGCCGACGGACGCAGCAGCCTGAAGCCTTGCGGCGCGCTCGCCGCCGGTGCCGTCGCCGGCGGAGCCGCCTGTACGCCCATGGCTGCCGCCATTGCCGCCACACCGGCCCAGATCCATGCCCTCATGCCCACACCCCTCCTTGGTCAGACCGCGCATGATGACAGAGCRCCGATGACCGTTCGCCCCTAATTCGAACGACGAGGGCGTGGCGCGCACGAGACGAATCGCCGGCTTGGAGCCCGGCAGCTAGCGCCGCCGTGCCTAGACTCGCCCGAACCACGGAGAGCCGCCCATGAAAACCCCCTGCCCTTCCCGCATTGCCGTCACTGCTGCTGCAGCGGCCCTGCTTGCGCTGAGCTGCGCTGCCCAGGCCCAGTCGACGCTGGAGCGCGTCGAGATCACCGGCACGGCGATCAAGCGCATCGAGGGCGAGACAGCGCTGCCGGTGCAGGTCATCACGCGGGGCGAAATCGACAAGGCCGGCGTGACGACGGCCGCCGAGCTGATCGCCCGCATCAGCGCCAGCGCCAACAACCTGACCGACGGCGGCAGCGTGGCCTATGGCGGCTTCCGGGACCAGATGGGCTTCAACGCCGCCAACCTGCGCGGCCTGGGCGTGTCGTCCACCCTCGTGCTGCTGAACGGCCGGCGCGTGGCCAACTTCGCCTCGCCCGGCGACGCGGCCGGCGTGGACCTGAACAGCATCCCGGCCGCCGCCATCCAGCGCGTCGAGATCCTGCTCGACGGCGCCT
>NZ_JBFULE010000437.1:0-4436 GCF_056400485.1 Roseateles sp. P5_B10 | reverse complement strand
CCGCAGTGGAGGCGCACACGGTCAGCGTGAGGCCGGGCGTTTGCTGAAGGTGGTGCACCAGCTTGGCCGTGGCGGCCGGGTCGATGTCGTAGAGGCGCAGCTCGCGGATGCCGAGCAGGTGGTGGAAGGCCAGGGCCTGGAACTCGCTCTGGGCGCCGTTGCCGATCAGGGCCATCACACGGCTGTCGGGGCGGGCCAGGCGCTTGGCCACCATGACCGAGGTGGCGGCGGTGCGCATGGCGGTGGTCAGGGTCAGCTCGGAGAGCAGGGCGGGGGCRCCGGTCGCCACGTCGGCGAGCACGCCGAAAGCCATCACGGTCGGCAGGCCGAAGCGGTGGTTTTTGGGGTGGCCGTTGACGTATTTGAAGCTGTAGAGGCTGGCGTCGGCGATGGGCATCAGCTCGATGACGCCGTCTTGT
Organism: Roseateles sp. P5_B10; assembly: GCF_056400485.1. Taxonomy (NCBI): domain Bacteria; kingdom Pseudomonadati; phylum Pseudomonadota; class Betaproteobacteria; order Burkholderiales; family Sphaerotilaceae; genus Roseateles; species Roseateles sp. P5_B10. The sequence continues at coordinate 4,017 of NZ_JBFULE010000437.1, read as the reverse complement.
GAATGGGCGGCGACACGGGGCGTCTTGTCGAATTCGGCCCAGCGCAGGTAGTCGGATTCGAGGTAGCTGACGAGGCGGCGAAGTAAATCAGGAAGTCCGACACGTTGGACAAGGCGGGCGACGTCTTGGGTGGTGAGGACGGTGGTCATGGCAGTCTCGCGGAATGTGTTGAGGCGATTCTTCCGGGGCCATGTGCCAAACAGAAGCTCAACTCTTGCCACGTAATGCATCGCGATTTGGCAAAATGGCAGTGGAAATTGCCGAATTGATCAAAATGGATGCCCTTGACCAGCAACTCCTCGCCCTGCTGCGCACCGATGCCCGAGCCAGCGTCGCCACGCTCGCGGCCAAGCTCAAGGTCTCGCGCGGCACCGTCACCAACCGCATCGCGCGGCTGGAAGACAGCGGCGTCATCACCGGCTACACGGTGCGCCTGCGGCCCGACTCGGTGCCCGACCAGATCACGGCATGGATGAGCATCACGGTTGAAGGCAACCGCACGCGCGAGGTGGTGGCCATGCTGCTCGGCGAGCCCGGCATCACGGGCCTCTTCGACACCAACGGCCGCTGGGACCTGCTGGCCGAGATCCGCAGCTCCAGCCTGCAGGAACTGGCCGACGTGCTGGAGCGGGTGCGCCTCATCAAGGGCATTGCCGGCACCGAGACCTCCATCCATCTGCAAAGCTACAAGCTGGCCTGATCGGCCTCGGTTATCGTGCGCCGCGCTCCCTCTGCCTTGAAATGAATCCTGTCCTGATCCGCCGTGCCTGGCTTGCGGCCTCCCTTGTGGCGCTGGCCGGTTGTTCCGTGCTGCCCAGCCAGCCACCCCAGCCGCCGGTCGTCGTCGTCCCGACGCCGCCGCCTGAGCCGCCACCCGTCATCAAGCCAGCCCCGAAACCGCCACGCATCGGCCTGGCCCTGGGCGGCGGCGCCGCGCGCGGCTTTGCCCACATTGGCGTCATCCAGGTGTTCGAAGAGAACGGCATCAAGGTCGACCTGGTCGCCGGCACCTCGGCCGGCAGCCTCGTCGCATCGCTCTACGCCTCGGGCAAGACCGGCAAGGAGATGCAGACGCTGGCCGAGACCATGGACGAGGGCGCGATCACCGACTGGTCCTTCCCGCTGCGCGGCCTGATCCGCGGCGAGGCGCTGGCGCGCTTCATCCGCGACAAGACCGGCGGCAAGAACATTGAGCAGATGGTGGTGCCGCTGGGCATCGTCGCCACTGACCTGTCCGACGGCTCTTCCATCCTGTTCCGCAGCGGCGACACCGGCACGGCTGTCCGTGCCTCCAGCGCGGTACCGGCCGTGTTCCAGCCGGTGCGCATCGGCCAGCGCGAATTTGTCGACGGCGGCTTGGTGTCACCGGTGCCGGTGCGCTTTGCCAGGGAAATGGGCGCGCAGCTCGTCGTCGCGGTGGACATCACCTCGCCGCCCGAGAAGGACCCGCCGGGCGACGCCTTTCGCATGCTGATGCAGACCTTTTCCATCATGGGGCGCAGCATCAACATGTTCGAGCTGCGCGACGCCGACGTCGTCATCCGGCCCAGGCTCGATGGCGTGGGCAGCGCCGACTTCACGGCGCGGCGCCGTGCGGTGCAGGCCGGTCGCGAGGCAGCGCAGGCGATCCTGCCGATCCTGCGCCAGCGCATCGCCGAGAAGACCCGCTGAAGCTATGGATGTCGAGACGCCGCTGTTCCCGCTGCGCTCGGTGTTCTTTCCCGGCGGCCATCTGGCGCTGCGCATCTTCGAACCGCGTTACCTGGACATGGTGCAGCGCTGCCATGCGCGCGGCGAGCCCTTTGGCATCGTGGCGTTGACTTCGGGCGAGGAGGTGCGCCGGCGCGAGGGCGAGGGCTTTCGGGCCGAGGCTTTTCACGACGTCGGCACGCTGGCCCGCATCGAGGATTTCGAGCACGCGCAGGCCGGCCTCATCAACATCCGCATCTGCGGCACACAGCGCTTTCGCGTGCAGGGCTCGCGCAACCTCAGCCATGGCCTGTGGGTCGGCCGGCTTGAGCTGTTGGCCGGCGACGTCGCGGTGCCGGTGCCAGACGATCTGCGCCAGGCCGCTCAGCAACTGCAGGACCTGCTCGCCGGCTGGAAGGCCCGCGGCGCCGCGGACGACCTGCCCGTGCAGCCGCCCTACCAGTGGGACGACGCGGGCTGGCTGGCCAACCGCTGGGCCGAGCTGCTGCCCATGCCGGTCGAGGCGCGCCAGCGGCTGATGGTGATGGACAACCCGCTGCTGAGATTGGAGCTCATCGTCGACCGGCTTGACGCGCTTACGCGTTCAGCCAATCGGTAAGCGTCTTCAGCACCTCGGCCTTCTCGGGCTCGTTGAAGATCTCGTGGAAGAGGCCGGGCCAGGGCTTGGTGGCGACGACATTGGCGGGTGCGCCAGACGCAAAGGCCTCGCTGCCGCGCGGTGACACGCAGCGGTCCGCGCCGGCCCACATCAGCAGCGTGCGCAGCTTCCAGCGCGGTGCGTCGCCAATGGCACGGGCGCCGCTGTCGACGATGAAGCGCGTCAGCCGCGCCGTGATGCGGTCATGCACCAGCGGGTCGGTCGCGTAGGCCTTGACGACGGCGGTGTCGCGGCTGATCCATTCGGGCTTGAGGCCGTTGCTGACGGCCAGGCCCGGGGCGAGCGATCCCGCCGCGGCAAGCAGCAGCTTCTGGAAACCGGACAGGCCCGCATCCAGCGCGGGGGAAGACAGCACCAGGCCATCCAGCGGCCGGCTCCAGGCCGCGGGCTTGCCTGTCAGCGCCTCCGCTGCAAAGCGCGCGGCGATCAGCCCGCCCATGCTGTGGCCGAGCAGCACGAAACGCTTGCCCGGCTGGCGCACGGCGTCGATGACGCGTGCCGTGTCGCGCAGCAGCGCGTCGTGCGCGGGGATGTCGCCCTTGCGGCCATCGCTGTGCCCGTGGCCGCGGTGATCCCAGCCGTGCACATCCCAACCGGCCGCGTTCAGTGCCGCGGCGACATGGGCATAGCGCTCGATGTGTTCGCCCAGGCCATGGCAGATGAGCAACTGGCCGCGTGCGGGAGCCGCGGTGGTGGGCCAGTGACGCAGGTGGAGCTTGAGGCCGTCGTCGGTGGTGGTGGTCGTCATCGCGTCGCGGGCTGGGAATCGGTGCGCAAGTTTGCACGAGCTTCGTCTGTTTCTCGTCGCGAACCCAACACTCTTGCGTAGGCCCAGGTGAACTCGGCGCCGATCAGCAGGATCTGCGCCGAGAAGTACACCCACACCAGCAGGGCCACCACCGAGGCCGCGGCGCCAAAGCCCGAGGCGACGCCGCTGCGCTGCAGATAGGCGCCGATGCCATAGCGGCCCAGGGCAAACAGGCCCGCCGTGACGAAGGCGCCGAGCAGCACGTCGCGCCAGGCGACGTGAACGCGTGGCATCCACTTGAAGATCAGCGCGAACACGGCCACCACCAGGCCCTGGCTGAACACCGTGTTGGCCAGAGCAGCGACGCGCAGCCAGTCGCCGAACCAGGGCTGCCACCAGGTCTGGGCGGCCGACATGACGGCGTCCAGCAGCAGCGACACCAGCAGCAGAAAGCTCAGGCCAAAGATGAGGCCGAAGCTCAGCAGGCGCGCGCGCAGCCAGTTCAGCCAGCCTTGCACCGGGCGGGCCGGCACGCGCCAGATGGTGTCCAGCGCATCCTGTAGCTCGGCGAACATCGTCGTCGCACCGACCAGCATCAGCCCCAGCCCGACAACCGTGCTGAGCCAGCCGCCGGCCGGCCAGGAGACCGACTTCAGCATGCTTTCGACTGTCGAGGCGGCCGTCGCGCCGAGCAGCGCGGCGAGCTGGTCGAAGAGCTCGCCGCGCACCGCCTCGCCGCCCCAGACCAGGCCGGCCACGGACACGACGATGAGCAGCAGCGGTGCCAGCGAGAACAGCGTGTAGTAGGCGAGTGCCGCGCCCATGCGCGGGCCGCGGTCGTCGAGGAAGCCGTCGAAGGTCAGCTTCAGCACGCGTCCCAGCGGTCGGATCTGATCAAGCC
>NZ_JBFULE010000436.1:0-4480 GCF_056400485.1 Roseateles sp. P5_B10 | reverse complement strand
TCTCGTCCCACACCGCCTGCTTGCTGCGCAACTTGACGCAGAAGTCCCATAGCTTGGGCTGGGCCTGGCGCAGCTTGCGCGCCAACGCCACGGTGGCGCGCACGTCGGACAGCGCATCGTGCGCCGCCTCGTGCGCGACGCCGTTGGCGATGGTCAGGTGCTCGAGCTTGAAGCTGGGGCGGCCATCCTCGTGCTTGGGCCACTCGAAGCCTTCGGGCCGCAGCGCATAGGCACAGCGCACCACGTCCAGCAGGTCCCAGCGGCCGCAGCCGTTCTGCCATTCGCGGCCATAGGGGTCGATAAGGTTGCGCCAGAACAGATGACGCGTCACCTCGTCATCGAAGCGGATGCTGTTGTAGCCCACGCCAATGGTGTTGGGCGTGGCCAGCACCGTCTCGATGGYGGCGGCAAACTCATGCTCGGGCACACCCTGCTGCAGGCAGTGCTGCGGCAGGATGCCAGTCAGCAGACAGGACTCGGGGTCGGGCAAGTAGTCCGGGGCCGGCTGGCAGTACAGCATCAGCGGCTCGCCGATCTCGTTGAGCTCGGCATCGGTGCGCAGGCCGGCGAACTGGGCCGGGCGGTCCCGGCGTGGCACGCGGCCGAAGGTCTCGTAGTCGTGCCAGAAAAATGAAAGGGAAGACATGGCCGCCACGATAGCTCAGCCGATAGAGTGGCTCGCATGAGACTTGCCCTGCTGCTCCTGGCCGTTTGCGCCGCGGCACACGCCGACGACGCGATCTCCCCCGACCGGCCCGACTTCACCAACGGCCCCGATGTGATGGCCGCAGGCCGCTTCCAGATCGAGACCAGCGGCGCCTGGCAGCGGGATGCGTCGGCGCGGCTGCGCTCGACGCCGACGCTGCTGCGCCTGGGTGTCAGCCATGACCTGGAGTTGCGGCTGGAGACCGACGGCGCGCTGCGCCAGCGCAACCCGAGCGCCAGCGGCCGAGGAGATCTGGCAGCCGGCTTCAAATGGCAGATGCAGGACGGCGACGAGGCCAAGCCTGGCCTGGGCTGGCTGTTCGAAGTGCAGACACCGACAGGCAGCGGGCCGTTCAAAGGCCACGGCTTGCGGCCCGGCCTGAGCTTTCTGGCCCAGTGGGAGCTGCCGGCCGGCTACTCGCTCGGCACGATGGCTGGCGTCTTCATCGATCGCAACGACACCGACCAGCGCTACACGGGTGCCCTGCTGTCGGCGAGCCTGGGCATCCCGCTGGGCGAGAAGCTGCACGGCTTTGCCGAGATCGCCGGCCAGCAGATCGCGTCGGCCCGCAATGGCGGCAATGTCGTCACGGCCGGCACGGGGCTGGCCTGGCAGCTCACAAGCGACGCTCAGCTCGACACGGCCGTCTTCCGCGGCCTGAACCACAACACGCCCGACTGGGCGTGGACGATCGGCCTCTCGCTGCGGTTTTAGCGCTTCTTGACGACCACGCTGCCGATKGAATAGCCCGCGCCGAAGGAGCAGATGACGCCGGCGTCGCCAGCCTTCAGGTCACCCCGGTGATGGTGGAAGGCAATGATGGAGCCGGCCGATGCGGTGTTGGCGTATTCGTCCAGGATCAGCGGCGCGATCTCGCTGCCGGCATCCGCACCCACCAGCTTCTTGATGACGAGCTGGTTCATGCCCTGGTTGGCCTGGTGCAGCCAGTAGCGGTGCATCTGCGTTGGCTCCAGGCCCAGCTTGCCCAGGTGGGCCTCGATATGGGCCGCGGCCATGGGCACGACTTCCTTGAACACCTTTCGGCCTTCCTGATAGAAGGTCAGGTCGCGGTCGCTCGGGTCACGGTCCTCGGCGCGGTTCATGAAGCCGAAGTTGTTGCGGATATTGCTGCTGAACTGTGTGGCGAGCTGCGTGCCGAGGATTTCCCACTGGTCGGCGCCGGTGGCGTCATCCGCGCGCTCGACGATGAGGGCCGTGCAGACGTCGCCGAAGATGAAGTGGCAGTCGCGGTCGCGCCATTCCAGGTGGGCCGAGGTGATCTCGGGGTTCACGACCAGCACGCATTTGCTGGCGCCCGAACGCACCGCGTTGAAGGCCTGTTCCAGCGCGAAGGTGGCTGACGAGCAGGCCACGTTCATGTCGAAGCCGTAGCCGCCGGCGCCCAGCGCCTGCTGGATCTCTACCGCCATGGCCGGGTAGGCGCGTTGCATATTGGCACTGGAGCAGAGCACGGCGTCGACATCCGCGCCGGTTTTGCCGGCCTGTTCAAGCGCCTTGCGGGCAGCATCGGCGGCGATCTCGGCCATCAGCGAGACCTCGTTGTCGCCGCGCGGCGTGAAGCGCGGRTACATGCGGGTCGGGTCCAGCACGCCGGCCTTGTCGACGACGTAGCGCTGCTTGATGCCCGAGGCTTTCTCGATGAATTCGACGCTGGAGTGTGTCAAGGCGGAGCGCTCGCCAGCGGCGATCGCCGTCGCGTGCTCGGCGTTCTGCAGGTCGGCGTAGGCGTTGAAGGCCTCGACCAGCTCGGCATTGGTGATGACATGGGGCGGGCGGTACAGGCCGGTGCCGCTGATGACCACGGCCGGGAATGAAGCTTGCATATTGAAGACGGAAGCCGCCGCTGCTGATGTACGAAGGCTGAAATCTTATCGATCCGGTTTGCTGCCTTCTCTAGGCACTAGCCTGGGGCCCTGGACAAAACATGCACGAAGACAGCCTGCTCCCACCCGACGACGCCCTGCGCCTGGCCCTGCACAACGAGGTGCATGCCCGGCCGCCGGCGCGCATCCGCCTGCCGGCCGTCATCGTCCACATCGCCGTGCTCAACGACGGCATCAGCCGGGCGCAGGAACATGCCCACCTGCGCCAGCTGCCCGGCCAGCACGAGCTGGCCGAGGAGGCGCTGAACGCAAACTTTCTGCGCCTGCGCTGCGGCGAGTTCTCGCTGAAGTGGGAGCGCCATGCCGAGTTCACGCGCTATTCGGTCGTGCAGCCCCTGCCCGCCGACGCCGAGGCCAGCGCGCAGACGCTGGATGCGCTGGCGCTCCGCGTCGCACCGGATTGGCTGGAGCGCATCCCGGGGCGCACCTTTGCGGCCATCAAGCTCGTCATGATCGAGCGGCAGCTGACTTTCGCGCCCAGCGCCCTGACCGAGGCCCAGGCCTGGTTCGGCGCGCATGCAACGGTCGCGTCGACGATGGGCGGCGGCCATTCCCTGGTTGTCACCGACTTCTGCCTGCGCGCGACCGGCTTCGAGCACATCGTCGTGCTGGCTGAGCCCGGCACGCCCGAGACCCGCGCCGGCCGCATCTGCCAGCGCCTGCTGGAGCTGGAGACCTACCGCCTGATGGCCCTGCGCGGCCTGCCCGCCGCCAAGTCGCTGGGCTCGACGCTGGCCGAGGTGGAGGCCACGCTGGCCAGCATCACCGCGCGGCTGGAGAAGCGCGGCGCGTCGGAAGCCGAACTGCTGGACGACCTGATCTCGACGGCCGCGCGCATCGAGCACGCCACCGCCTCGCACCAGTACCGTTTTGCCGCCACCCAGGCCTACCAGGCCATCGTCGAGCAGCGTCTGGCCGAGTTGCACGAGGGCAAGGTGGCCGGCAGGCAGTCGCTGGGCGAGTTCATGCAGCGCCGGCTCTCACCGGCCATCGCGACGGTCAATGCGACGGCGCAGCGGCTGGCCGGCCTGTCACAACGCATCTCACGCGCAAGCGCCCTGCTGCGCACGCGGGTCGACATCGCCACCGAGGCGCAGAACCAGCAACTGCTGGCCCAGCTCGGCGAAGGCCAGCGCACGCAGCTGCGCATGCAGGCSACCGTCGAGGGSCTGTCSMTCGCGGCCATTACCTATTACGTCGTCAGCCTGCTGCTKTACTTCTTCAAGGCSCTGAAGGCCGAGGGCTGGCTGCCAGTACAGCCCGAGCTGGCGGCGGGGGCGGCCATTCCCTTCGTGCTGCTGGCCGTCTGGCAGACGACAAGGCGCATCCACCGCAAGATCTTCAACCACCACTGACCAGGATCTCCAGGCCCGGCAGGCGCAGAGCCTGCAGCGCGGCCGGCTCGGCCTGAGGCGTGACGATCAGCGTGGACAAGGCCGACAGCGGCGCTATGCGGTAGGGCGAGATCTTGCCGAGCTTGTCGCTGCTGGCCATCAGCACCGTTTCCGCAGCGCTCGCCATCAGCAGCGCCTTGACCTGGGCCTCCTCGGCGTCGCCGGTGGACAGGCCGAAGCCGGCCTCCACACCGGTTACGCCGAGGAAATAGCAGTCCGCCCGCAACGCCTGGATGGCCTGTGCTACACCCGCGCCGACGGCCACGCCGGAATGCTTGAACAGGCGCCCGCCGAGCATCAGCACCTCGACGCTGGGATGCTCGATCAACGCCGTGGCGATGACGGGGCTGTGCGTGGCCACCGTCGCCCGCAGCTTGGCCGGCAGTTGCTGCACCATGGCCAGCGTGCTCGTGCCGCCATCGACGAAGACGAGCTGGCCGTCGGCGATGAGCGAGGCCGCACGGCGACCCAGGGCC
>NZ_JBFULE010000435.1:0-4484 GCF_056400485.1 Roseateles sp. P5_B10 | reverse complement strand
GTGCAGAACGAGTTCGTCAAGGTGTTGCCGTCTCTCAATCTGAAGATGAACTTCACCGACAGGTTGCAGGCGCGCCTGGCAATGGCCCAGAGCATGAACCGACCTGGCTTCAACCAGCTGGGTGAGTACATCAAGCTGTTCCAGAACTACGACGAGCAGAAAGGGACGCTCACCTACACCGGAGAGAACACCGGCAACGTCAAGCTCAAGCCGATCACGGCCAACAGCTACGACCTGGCGCTGGAGTGGTACCCGCGCGACGGCCAGTCCATCACGGGCACGGTGTTCCATAAGGATGTCAAGGACGTCATCATGAACAGCGTCTACAGCCGTGCCTACAACACCAACACCGGCACTCCGCAGCTCTTCGCGATCACCGGGCCGGACAACGTGGGCAAAGCCAAGGTCAGCGGTCTGGAGGTTGCGGGCATGACCTACCTGGACAAGCTCGCGTTCCTGGAAGGCGTGCTGCCGGAGTGGGCCAAGGGCATCGGCGTGTCGGTCAACTACACCTACATCGATGCCAAGCAAAGCCTGTACAAGCAGATCTACAACCCCTACTGCGATGCAGGCAGAGCGACGACGAATGGCACGCTGCACCTGTTCGGCTGCGACACGAACGGCCTGCCGTTCACTGATCTGCCGCTGCCCTACATGGCCAAGAACGCGGCCAACTTCGTGCTGATGTATGACCGCGGTCCGCTGTCGGCGCGGCTGGCCTACAACTGGCACAGCCGCATCCTGCAGGCGGCGGATGCCAATGGCACGCGCGGCGACGACGCGACGAGCGCGGACCCGTCGCGCCCAGGTGCCCGGGATGTGGGCTGGGGCCTGCCGGTATGGCAGGAGGCTTTCGGCCAGTGGGACGCCGGCGTCAACTACAGGGTCACCGACGCGCTCGGCGTGTCCCTCAACGTGACGAACCTGAACAACGTCATCGTCCGCCAGACGCAGCAGCAGCACATCGGCGTGATGGGACGTGCGTGGTTCTACCCTGGCCGCAGCTACTCGCTGAGCGCACGTTACGAGTTCTGACGCGGTCCCTGACGCGGCGTCACTGCATGCCGCCCGGACGGGCTGTCCGGGCGGCATGCCCACTCGTGTGGATCGGCGCCGCGCATGGCCAGAGATGGCAATGATTGACGTCGGCGCAGGTCGTTCAAGGCGCCCAAGAACTTCGCAGGGTTTCTATGACGCAGAAAGTTGATCGCATCGTCGTCGTGGGCGGTGGCAGCGCCGGCTGGATGGTGGCCGCGGCGCTGGTCACCGGGCTGAAGGGCCGCGCCACCGTCGAGGTGGTCGAGTCCGAGGAGATCGGCATCGTCGGCGTTGGTGAGGCCACCTTCCCGTCCATCCGCAACTACAACCAGCTGATCGGCATCGACGAGCGCGATTTCCTGCGCGCCACAAACGGCACCTACAAGCTGGGCATCCGCTTYTGCGACTGGCTGGACGTGGGCAAGGAYTACTTCCACACCTTCGGYCACTTCGGCAACCTGTTCGGTTCGCAGACGCTGTGGGGCCAGCACCGCCGCATGGGGCTGACCGARCCGCTGGGCGTGCAGTGCGTGCCGACGGTGATGGCGATGAAGGGSCGCTTCGTGCTGCCCGACGAGCAGGCGCAGTTCAAGTACGCCTACCACTTCGAYGCYGTCCAGTACGCYGCCTTCCTGCGCAAAYTGGCCGTGCAGCGYGGTGCCCGCCACACGCTGGGACGCATCACCGACGTGTCYCGCCGTGCCGATGGYGGCGTGGCCGCCGTGCAGCTGGAGGACGGCCGGCGCATCGARGGYGACCTGTTCGTCGACTGCTCGGGCTTTCGTTCCYTGYTGTTGGGCCAGRCGCTGGMMGAGCCCTTCGTCGACTTCAGCCACTGGCTGCCCGTCGACGGYGCCTGGGCCTGYCCCACSGAGCGGGTCGGCGAGGAACTGGCSCCGTACACCCAGGCCACGGCGCTGGAAGGGGGCTGGGCGTGGCGCATYCCRCTGCAGAACCGCACCGGTCATGGCCACGTSTTCTCRAGCCGCTTCATCGACGCCGACCGYGCCCGCGAWCARCTGCTGSMSCRGCTSGACGGCAAGCCSCTSGSCGARCCGCGGYTGYTGCGCTTCACCACCGGCCACCGCGAGCGCTTCTGGGTGCACAACGTCGTCGCCATCGGCCTGTCCTCCGGCTTCCTGGAGCCGCTCGAGTCCACCAGCATCTACCTGATCCAGGACGGCATCAGCCGTCTCATGACCCTGCTGACCGCCGGCCGGCCGGTGGACGAGAACGACCGGGCCCTGTTCAACGACGGCGCGGCTCGCCGCTTCGCGCGCATCCGCGACTTCATCATCCTGCACTACTGCCTGACCCGCCGCCGCGACAGCGAGCTGTGGCGGCACGTGTCATCGATGGAGCTGCCAGAGACGCTGGCCTTCCGGATGGAGCTGTGGCGTCGCTACGGCGTGCTGCATGAGTACGACGAAGAGGGGTTCGACGCCACCAGCTGGCTGGCCATCCACGCCGGCATGGAGCACTGGCCGGAGCGCAACGATCCGGTCTTCGCGGAGATTTCGCCGGAGCGGGCCATGCAGGCGCTGGACCAGCGTCGCAAGGCCATCGAAGCCTCGGTGGCGCGCATGCCGCAGCACCATCGCATGCTGCTCAAGATGCTGGGCTGATCCCTGGCYCGTCTGCGCTCATACGGCCACGAGACAAACCATCTGCACGCCCGCTGGCGTCAGCTCGAACTGAGCAACCTGAAAGGTGAAGCGCCATGTGGCAGGGGTCGAAATCGCCCGTAGTTTTCCCAGCGGATGGCCGTTTCGCCGCTCCGCATCGTTCCGAATCGAGGTTTCCCATGATTGCGCGCGTGCTTGCGCTCCTGGCGCTTGTCCAGGCCTGCGTCTGGCCGCAGCCGAGCCAGGCCGAGAACCCCGTCGTCCAGACCAGCTTCACCGCCGATCCGGCACCGCTGGTGCACAAGGGGGTTGTCTACCTCTACACCGGGCAGGACGAGGACGAAGCCCGCGACTTCAAGATGCGCAACTGGCGTCTCTACACGTCGACCGACATGTCGAACTGGACCGACAAGGGCGTCGTGGCGTCGCTGGCGACCTTTCCCTGGGCGGTGCAGGACAACGATGCCTGGGCTTCCCAGGTGGTCGAGCGCGATGGCAAGTTCTACCTTTATGCGTCGGTGAGCGTACCGGGCTGGCCCAAGAGCGTGATTGCCGTCGCCGTGGCCGACAGGCCTGAGGGGCCGTTCAAGGATGCCCTGGGCAAGCCGCTGATCGACAAGGGCATCGGCTACTTCGACCCCAYGGTCTTTGTCGACGACGACGGGCAGGCCTATATGTACTGGGGCAATCCGAACCTGTACTACGTGAAGCTGAACCCGGACATGATCTCCTACAGCGGCGAGATCCAGCAGGCCGAGGGCAAGCCGCGCAACTACCAGGAAGGCCCCTGGTTCTACAAGCGCCAGGGCAAGTACTACATGGCCTACGCGTCGAGTTGCTGCTCCGAAGGCATTGGCTACGCCATGAGCGACAAGCCCACCGGCCCCTGGGTCTACAAGGGCGACATCATGGACCACAACGCCAACTCAACCGGCAACCACCCGGGCATCGTCGACTACATGGGTGGGTCCTACCTGTTCGGGTTCAACTACCGGCTGAACTTTGCCGACACGCCCATCCATCGCGAACGCCGCTCCGTCACCGTGACCCGGTTCGACTACAACGCGGACGGCACCATCAACATGCTCCCCTGGTGGGACAACGTCGGCGTCGCTCCGCTCAAACCCTTGTCGCCCTACGAACGCGTGGAGGCCGAGACCATGGCCTGGACGTCCCGCCTGAAGCGCGATCGGGATCGCCCGTTCGACTGGGCGCCTGGCATCAAGACCGCGCGCAGTGACAAGGTCGGCATGTATGTCACTCGCATCACCGATCTGAGCTACATCAAGGTCAACGGCGTCGACTTCGGCAGCAAGGGCGCATCACGCTTCGTCGCCAACGTGGCCAGCGAAATGGACGGCGGCAAGATCGAGTTGCGGCTTGACAGTGTCGAAGGCCCGCATCTCGGCACCTTGACGGTGGCCCGCACTGGCGGCCGGGATCAATGGCGGCAGCAAAGCGTGCCGGTCTCGGGCGCCACGGRTGTGCACGACCTCTACCTCATCTTCAGGGGTCAAGGCGAGCCGACGATGTTTGAGTTCGATCACTGGCGCTTCGAGCGCAAGTGAGGCCTGCGACCCTGAAGCCGCTCCCGGATCTGAGCGATAAAGAAGAACGAGATTTCCGTCGCCGCAGCTGACGCTTCCTCGCTGTCGCGCCGTGCGCTGCTTCAGGCCGTTGCTGCTGCCTTTACGGCGCTGGACTCGCAATAACTACTCCAGAGACAAAACATGAACACACACGCTGGCAGCCTGGGCCGCCGTTCCGCCGGCTCTCCCGCGCGTCTCATGAACCGCCCGATCTTTCCCCTGCTGATGGCGC
>NZ_JBFULE010000434.1:0-4488 GCF_056400485.1 Roseateles sp. P5_B10 | reverse complement strand
GCAACGCTCCATCGACGTCTGGGAGCGCAGCTGGCCCGAGCTGCCACTGGCGCGGCTGTACGTCATCACGGCCGAGCACGGCGCCGAGGTTGCGACGCTGATCCAGCGCGAACTCGGCCAACGCACCGTGGCCCTGAATCCGCTGGCCGCCTTCGCGCCCGACGCGCCGGCCCCCGAGGGCGACGCAGCCCAGGCCCTGGGCGCCTGCCTGCCGCTGCTGGGCGCCGCCTTGCGCACCGAGACTCGAAAGTTGTGATGCCCCCTCGTTCACTTCGTTCACTGCCCCCCAAGGGGGCGCCAGTGCCCTTCGGGCGGCCGGGCGGGCACTGCTGATGGCCCAGCAAATCAACCTGCTCACGCCGATCCTGCTGGCACCCAAGCGCTATTTCTCGGCGCTGACGCTGGTGCAGGCCACGGGCCTGCTGTGCCTCGCGGGCCTGGCTGCGGCGCTGTGGCTGCAGCAGCGTGACCGCAGCGCCGAAGCCCAGCATCAGGTCGTTCTCGCGCAATACGCGACGGAGCGCCAGCAGTTGACCGTGGCCCGCGCCAACCTGCCCGCGCCACTGGATGCCGCCACGGTGCAGCAGCAACTGCTGCCACTGGCGGCCGGCAACGCTGATCGCCGTGCGCTGCTGCAGGTGCTGGGCGCCGACGCAGCCGGGCAGCGCCATTCCGACCTGCTCGCACTGATCGCGCGCACCCTGCCCGAACCGGCCTGGCTCAGCGAGTTGCGCTACACGCCGGGCCGAGTCGAACTCGTCGGCGGCACGCTGGACACCGCCATGCTGAGGCCCTGGCTGGCCAGGCTCGCGGTCCATCCGCTGTTAGCCGGTCAACAGCTGTCGGCCCTGCGCGTCGAGCGCCTGGGGGCACCTGGCACCGAGACGGGCGGCAACCCGCTGCTGTCGCGTGACAGCCCGCTCGTCAGCACCGGCCTGCCGGTCTGGGCCTTTCGCGTGGTCAGCGCGCCAGCCCATGCGGCCAGCGCCGCAACCGGAGGCGCACGATGAAGGCGCAGACGACGATCGATCTCGCGCTGCTGCGGCGCCGCCTCGCGCCCTTGCTGCAGCGCTGGGAACGCCAGGCCAAGCGCATCGATGCGCTCAGCCTGCGTGAGCGCGCCATCCTGTTCCTCAGCATCGTGGCCGTGCTGGCCCTGCTGTTCGACTCCTTTGTGCTCGCGCCGCAGTCCGCCCGCGCCAAGCTGCGCAGCAACGCTCAGGCGCAGCAGGCCGCCGAGATCAGCAAGCTGCGCGAGCAGTTCATCAGCGCCAGCGGCAGCGGCGGCACGCCGGCCGAGCAATTGCAAGTCCAGCTCGAAAGCGCCCGTAACGAGCGCCAGCGCCTGGACAGCGAATTGCGCCAGGCCAGCACCGTCAACCCCGCCGAAGGGCTGTCGGCCCTGCTGCAGCGTGTGCTGGCCCAGCAGCCGGGCCTGGTACTGGAACGACTGACGCTGCTGGACGACACGCCCGTCAGCCTGCCGTCTGCATCGGCATCGGCAGCAGGCAACGCGCTGCCGCCGAGCATGCCGGGCATGAGCTGGCAGGGTGTCGAGCTGCAGCTGCAAGGCAGCTACCGCGACACCCAGCACTATGTGCAGGCCCTGGAACGCGAACTGCCGGCGTTGCGTTGGGGCGAGATGCGCCTGAGCAGCGGCGGCCCCAACGAGGTGCCGCGCCTGCTGGCCCGGATCTATCTGCTGAAGGTGCAGCCATGAGAGCGGCATTCATCGCCCTGCTGTTCGCTGCGCCGCTGGCCCAGGCCGCCGACGAACCCAGCCGCGACCCCACGGCCTGGCCACCCGCGCTGCGCAGCGCCATGGCGGCCTCGGCCGCACCGGCCGCGTCTGCCGTTGCGCCGGCCGACAACGCCGTCCGCCAGGTCGTCTTTGCGGGAGGCCGCGCGTATGTCGTACAGCGCGGCCGCCGCTATGGCGTGGGCGAACAAATCGAAGGCGCACGCATCGAGCGCATCACCGAACAGRCCGTTTGGCTGCGCGAGGCCGGCCAGGTCCGGCGCGAGCCGCTGTATGGCGGCGTCGAGAAGCGCCCGCCTCCGGAGGCGGCCCGGGCTGCATCCGGCGTGAAGAAATCCAAGGAGAAGCCATGAAGGCCCCCGTCCATCGACTCCTGCTGGCCAGCTCAGCCGCTGCGCTGCTGGCAGCAGGACTGTCAGGTTGTGCCGACAAGCCGCTGCGCGTGGCCCAGCCCAGCCAGGCCCTGCGCGAGGAGCTGCAGGCCCAGCGAGCCGCCCCCGCCGCCTCTGGCGTGCCCGCACCGGTCGTGGTGGCGACGCCCGTACCGCCGCCCGCCCCCGCGCTGCCGCCCGAGCCACGCTTCGACCTCATCGTCAATGGCGCGCCGGCCCGCGATGTCTTCCTGTCCCTGGTCAGCGACACGCGCTACAGCATGCTCGTGCATCCCAGCGTGACGGGCCAGCTGTCGGTCACCCTCAAGGGCGTCACGGTGCGCGAATCGCTGGACGCCATCCGCGATGTCTACGGCTTCGACTATTCCATCGACGGCCGCCGCATCACCGTCTTTCCGCCCACGCTGCAGACCCGCGTCTTCACGATCAACGCGCTGGCTCACCAGCGCAGCGGCCGCAGCGAGGTTCGCGTCAGCTCGGGCGCCGCGCCGGCCAGCAGCCAGAACGGCGCCGCCGGTGCAAGCGGCAACACTGGCAGCGCCACCGGCGGCAGCACGACCACGGTCCAGCAGCAGGAGAGCAGCCAGCTCAGCACCAAGGTGTCGAGCGATTTCTGGGGCGAGACCAACAACGCGCTGAAGGCCCTGGTCGGCAGCGGCGAGGGCCGCGCCGTCATCACCAGCCCGCAGACCGGCACGGTCGCCGTGCGCGCCATGCCAGAGGAGCTGCGTCACGTCGAGGCCTGGCTGAAGGCGACGCGCATCGCCGTCGAGCGCCAGGTCATGCTGGAGGCCAAGATCGTCGAGGTCGAGCTGCGCGAGGGCTACCAGAGCGGCATCGACTGGTCGCGCATCGGCGAACGCAGCGCCATCGGCCAGACCAGCGTCAACCCTTCCATCCCTAGCGGCGTCAGCAGCATCATCAATCCGCTGGTCAGCAACACACGCGGCTTTCCCACGCTGTCCAGCGGCACGCAAAGCCCGGCCTGGCCCGACCTCATCCCCCTGCCCTCGGCCGGAGGCGGCACGCTCGGCCTGGCGCTGGCGCGCGGCGGCTTCCAGGCGCTGCTGGCCTTCGTCGAAAGCCATGGCGACACGCAGATCCTGTCCAGCCCGCGCATCGCGACGCTGAACAACCAGAAGGCCGTGCTCAAGGTCGGCACCGACGACTACTTCATCACCGGCATCAGTGGCAGCAACAGCGGCACCAATACCGGCACCAACGGCACGAACGGCACCACCAACCAGATCCCGACGCTGACGCTGACGCCTTTCTTCAGCGGCATCGCGCTGGACGTGACGCCGCAGATCGACGCGGCCGACATGATCACCCTGCACATCCACCCCTCGGTCTCCAACGTGACCGAGAAGATCAAGCAGGTCGATCTCGGCTCGGTCGGCAACTTCCGCCTGCCGCTGGCCAGCGCCAGCGTCAACGAGAGCGACACCGTGGTGCGCATCCCCGACGGCCACATCGTCGCCATCGGCGGCCTGATGCAGATGGAAGCCACGCGCCGCGGCTCGGGCGTGCCGGGTGCCGACAGCAACCCGCTGACGTCCATGCTGTTCGGCAATCGCGCCAACAACGGCCGCAAGCGCGAGCTCGTCGTCCTCATCAAGCCCAGCATCATCCGCAGCGCGGAGGACTGGGAGCAGCACAACCGCCTGGTCAGCGAGTCCCTGGACGACACCGAAGGCCGCACGCGGCGCGTGATCCGGGTGGATGGCGCGGCGGCGGCGCCGCAAAAGTAAGCGGTGGCGGGAAAAGTGGCCGGGTCCGCATCCGTGCCCATTCGCACAGCGTGGACGGTCGCAGCCGTCGCGGCCGTCGCACTAGCGCTGGCCGYCGGCAGCTGGCTACTGAACCGATCGGCCGAGGCGCCCACCTCACTGCCGCCTTCACTGCCAGCCCCGACCTCGGCAACGCTCCAGGGAACGTTGCTGCGGCCGGTCATCGACGCGAAGGCCGATGCCGCTACCCAGCCGGCGAGCGCGGCCATGCCGGCTGCGCTTCCCCCGTCCCTGCGCACGCCGGCCTCATCGACACCCGATGAACTGCGCACGGTGCAGCTTGCGTTGGAAGAGGGCGCGACGCCAGCGCAGGCGCGCAAAGCAGCCGACGTGCTCGAGCGATGCGAGCATGCGACCCAGACAATCGAATTCGCGTACAGCGTACGCGACCAGGGCGGCCCGCTGCGGCAAGTGTTCGAGAAGACTCCTGGCTTCAACATGGACCAATGGATCAAGGAGAAGCAGGACTTGCAGCGACGCTGCCAGTTCTTCGACACGGCCACCCTGGCGCGCAGGGGCGAGTTTCTCAAGCGAGCCTACGAGGGAG
>NZ_JBFULE010000433.1:0-4489 GCF_056400485.1 Roseateles sp. P5_B10 | reverse complement strand
GTGCACAGCGGCGTGGTCATCGGCG
This sequence comes from Roseateles sp. P5_B10, assembly GCF_056400485.1. NCBI lineage: Bacteria > Pseudomonadati > Pseudomonadota > Betaproteobacteria > Burkholderiales > Sphaerotilaceae > Roseateles > Roseateles sp. P5_B10. The sequence continues at coordinate 4,464 of NZ_JBFULE010000433.1, read as the reverse complement.
CCGACGGTTTCGGCTTCGCGCCCAGCAAGAGCGGCTACGTGAAGATCGAGCAGCTCGGCAATGTCGCCATCGGCGATGACGTCGAGATCGGCGCCAACACCTGCATCGACCGCGGCGCGCTGGCCGATACCGTCATCGAAGACGGCGTCAAGCTCGACAACCTGATCCAGATCGCCCACAACGTGCACATCGGTCGCAACACGGCCATGGCCGGCTGTTCGGCGGTCGCCGGCTCGACAAGGATCGGTGCGAACTGCACCATTGGCGGCGCGGCCAACATCATCGGCCACCTGACCATCGTCGACGGCGTGCACATCTCCGCCGCCACCACCGTCACCCGCAGCATCACCGAGCCGGGCGTCTACAGCGGCCCCTATCCCTTCGAAGAGAATTCGAGCTGGCAGAAGAACGCGGCCACCTTGCGACAGCTCAGCACCCTGCGCGAGCGCGTGCGCGCGCTGGAGAAGAAATAAATGAACGAACCGACCCAGACCTCGACCCAGACTCAGGCCATCGTCCCGACGACGATGGACATCCACGAAATCCTCAAGCGCCTACCGCACCGCTACCCCATCCTGCTGGTGGACCGCGTCGTCGAGCTGATCAAGGGCGAGCGCATCCGCGCCATCAAGAACGTCTCGATCAACGAGCCCTTCTTCCTCGGACACTTCCCGCACCGCCCGGTCATGCCGGGCGTGTTGGTGCTGGAAGCGCTGGCCCAGGCCGCGACGCTGCTGGCCATCGAGACCGTGGGCATCGTGCTGGACGAGAAGTCGGTCGTCTACTTCGCCGGTATCGACGGCGCCCGCTTCAAGCGCCCGGTGGAGCCAGGCGACCAACTGGTGCTGGAAGTGACGCTGGGCCGCGCCAAGGCCGGCATCTACAAGTTCAATGCCCGTGCGCTGGTGGGCGAGCAGCTGGCCGCCGAGGCCGAGCTGATGTGCACGATGCGTCGTATCCAAGACTGATGAGCATCCACCCGACCGCCATCGTCGACCCGGCCGCCGAGTTGGACTCGTCGGTCGAGGTCGGCGCCTACACGCTGATCGGCCCGCACGTGAAGATCGGCGCCGGCACCAAGGTCGGCCCGCATGTCGTCATCGAAGGCCACACGACCATCGGCCGCGACAACACCTTCTTCCAGTTCAGCTCCATCGGTGCTGCCAACCAGGACAAGAAGTACGCGGGCGAGCCGACGAAGCTGGTCATCGGCGACCGCAACACGGTGCGCGAGTTCTGCACGCTGAACATCGGCACCGTGCAGGACCGCGGCGAGACGACGGTCGGCAACGACAACTGGATCATGGCCTACTGCCACCTGGCCCATGACGTCGTCGTCGGCAACGAGTGCGTGCTGGCCAATAACGCCACGCTTGCTGGCCATGTGCAGGTGGGCGACTGGGTCACCATCGGCGGCCTGACCGGCGTGCTGCAACGCATGCGCATCGGCGACCACGCCATGATCGGCTTCCAGGCCCATGTGGCCCAAGACGTGCCGCCCTTCATGACGGTGGACGGCAACCCGCTCGCGGCGCGTGCGGTCAACATCGTCGGCCTGAAGCGGCGCGACTTCAGCAGCGAGCGCATCGGCGTCATCCGCCAGATCTACAAGCTGCTCTACCGCAGCGGCCACACGCTGGATGAGGCCAAGGCCGGCATTGCAGCGCTGCGTGGCACGGAAGCCGGCGCGGCAGATGGTGACATCGACCTGATGCTGAACTTCCTTGCCGCCTCCAAGCGCGGCATCGTCAGATAGCCGTGCATACCGCGCCCCGCCTCGGCATGGTGGCCGGCGAGGCCAGCGGCGACCTGCTGGCCGGCCTGCTGCTGCAGGGCCTGCGTGCCCGCTGGCCGGCGCTGACAGCGCAGGGCATCGGTGGGCCGAAGATGATCGCCCAGGGCTTCGAGACCTGGTGGCCGCACAGCAAGCTCTCCATCTTTGGCTATGTCGACGCGCTGCTGAACATCCGCGAGCTGCTGTCCATCCGCAAACAACTGGGCACGCGCCTCATCTCGAACCGGCCCGATGTCTTTATCGGCGTTGACGCGCCCGACTTCAACTTCGGGCTGGAAACGCGGCTGCGCGAGGCCGGCATCAAGACGGTCCACTTCGTCTGCCCGTCCATCTGGGCCTGGCGGCCGGAGCGGGTCGTGAAGATCAAGGCGGCGGCCGACCACGTGCTGTGCCTTTTCCCGTTTGAGCCAGAGATCCTGCACAAGGCTGGCATCGGCGCAACCTACGTGGGCCATCCTTTGGCGGATGCGATTCCGATGGAGCCGCTTCGTTCGGCTTCGCGCGAAGCCTTGGGTCTGGCCGAAGCCGACACCGTCATTGCCCTGCTGCCTGGTAGTCGCAAGAGCGAGATCAACTACATCGCGCCGGCGCTGATCGGTGCGGCGAAGCTGCTCGCCCGGCCCGGCCGCCGCTTTGTCATGCCCGTCGTGCCGGGCCTGCGCGGTCTCATCGAGCCCATGCTGACGGGGGTCGACATCCAGCTCATCGACGGCCAGTCCCACACGGCCCTGGCGGCCTGCGACCTGACGCTGCTGGCCAGCGGCACCGCCACGCTGGAGGCGGCCCTGTTCAAGCGCCCCATGGTCATCGCCTACCGCATGAACGCGCTGAACTGGTGGCGCATGAAGGGCCGCGGCCTGCAGCCCTGGGTGGGCCTGCCCAACATCCTGGCGCGCGAGTTCCTGGTGCCTGAGTTGATCCAGGACGCCTGTACACCCGACAACCTGGCGCGGGAGGCGGAAGGCCTGCTTGCCGATGCAGCGCGCCGTGCCGCCCTGCACGAGCGCTTTGTCCAACTTCACGAGCTGCTGCGGCAAGACACCGCGCAGCGTGCCAGCGATGCCATCGCGACGCTCATCCAAGCCTGAACAGGTGTCCCTCGACTGGACACCGCCCGGCCTCGTCGCCGGCGTGGACGAGGCCGGGCGCGGGCCGCTCGCGGGCCCGGTGTTCGCGGCGGCCGTCATCCTCGACGACCTGCAGCCCATCAAGGGCCTGGCCGACTCCAAGGTGCTGACACCGGCCAAGCGCGCGCGGCTGTACGACGAGATCCGTGCCAAGGCGCTGTGCTGCTGCATCGCGCATGCGACGCACGAAGAGATCGACCGCATCAACATCCTGCAGGCCACGATGCTGGCGATGCAGCGCGCGGTGACGGGCCTGCGGCTCAAGCCAGCGCTCGTGCGCATCGACGGCAACCGGTTGCCGGTGCTGGCCGTACCGGCAGAGGCGATCGTGCAGGGCGACGCCACCGTGCAGGCCATCTCGGCTGCGAGCATCCTCGCCAAGGTGGCGCGGGACCTGTTCTGCGAACAGATGCACGAGAGTCATCCGCAATACGGCTTTGCCACCCACAAGGGCTACGGCACGCCGGAGCACCTCGCCGCGCTGAAGCAGCATGGCGCCAGCCCCTGGCACCGCCGCAGYTTYGCGCCGGTGCGCGAGGTCTGCATYGACGTGACGATCAATCCGCTGGCATGAAGCTGGACCACATCACCTCGCGCGACAACCCGGCGCTGGTTCGGCTGCGAAAGCTGACGGCGGACGCCAATGGCTACCGCAAGACCGGCAGCGTCTGGATCGAGGGCGACCACCTGCTGCGTGCGGCCCTGCAACGCGGCTGGCAGCCGGCCCTGGTCGTGCTGACGGAAACAGCGATGCAGGAGGCTGCCCTGGCCGCGTTGGCCGAATCCGCACCGCGCGCTCTGGTCGTGCCGGTGGCGCTGTTCAAGGGCCTGAGCGGCCTGGAATCGCCGGCGCAGATCGGCGCCGAGCTGACGCTGCCCGCGGTCCCCCAGATCGACGCCAATGCCGCCAGCGTGGTGCTGGACCGCCTGCAGGACGMCGGCAACGTCGGCGCCATCCTGCGCAGCGCGGCCGCCTTTGGTGTGCGCCAGGTGCTGGCCCTCAAAGGCACTGCGGCGCTGTGGTCGCCCAAGGTCGTGCGCGCAGGGCAGGGCGCCCATTTCGGCCTGCGCCTCGTTGAAGGCCTGGCGGCCGATGACCTCGCGGCGCTGCATGTGCCCATGATCGCGACCAGTTCCCACACCGAGCATGTGCTGCATCGCGTCGCCTTGCCCTCGCCTTGTGCCTGGGTCATGGGCCACGAAGGCCAGGGCGTGTCGCCCGAGCTGATGGCCCGCTGCGCGCTGACCGTGGGCATCCCGCAGCCAGGCGGTGAAGAGTCGCTCAATGTGGCGGCGGCGGCGGCGATCTGCTTGTACGAGAGCGAACGGCAGAAGGGCTGAGAACGCGCGGAAGCTTTGCCTTGTGCCGGGAGCCACTGGGCTGACCCCTTGATTGCCGCTTGCAATCGAGAATGATTCTCATTACAGTGACTTGATGCTCACTGATTCCTATCCGCCAAAGCCTGCGGCACAGCCGGGGGCTGTGATCCTGGGCAGAGGCCAGGCCCGCCAGATCGACAGCGCCACGCTGCTCGGTCCCAT
>NZ_JBFULE010000432.1:0-4499 GCF_056400485.1 Roseateles sp. P5_B10 | reverse complement strand
ATCAAGGACTGCCCGGTCTTCGGCGGCAAGCTCAAGAGCTTCGACGCGGCGGCCATCGAGGGCCGGCCGGGCGTGAAGAAGGTGGTGAAGGTGGGCGACTCGGCCGTGGCCGTCGTGGCCGACACCTGGTGGCGGGCCAAGACGGCGCTGGACGCGCTGCCCATCGTCTGGGACGAGGGCGCGAATGTCAGCCAGAGCAGTGCCGACACGGCCGCCACGCTGAAGGCCGGCCTGGACGCCGCCGAGGCCGCGGTGGGCAGCAGCCAGGGCGATGTGAAGGCCGCGCTGGCGGCTGCCGCGAAGAAGGTCGAGGCCGTCTACAGCTACCCGCACCAGAACCACGCGACGATGGAGGTCATGAACGCGACGGCCAAATGGACCCCCGAGCGTTGCGAGGTCTGGACCCCGACGCAGAACGGCGAGGCCGCGCTCGCCGCTGCAGCCGAATCGTCTGGCCTGCCGCCCTCGGCCTGCGAGGTCTACAAGCTGCATCTGGGCGGTGGCTTCGGCCGGCGCGGCGCCGTGCATGACTGGGTGCGCCAGGCCGTGGCCATCGCCAGGGAGCTGCCCGGCACGCCGGTCAAGCTGATCTGGAGCCGCGAGGAGGACATGACCCACGGCCGCTACCACCCCGTCACGCAGTGCAAGCTGACGGCGGGGCTGGACGCGGCGGGCAAGCTGACGGCCCTGCACATGCGCATCTCGGGCCAGAGCATCATCGCGGGCATCTTTCCGCAGAACATCAAGGACGGGAAGGACCCGGTCGTCTTCCAGGGGCTGAGCGCCGGCGGCGCGGAAGGGGCGCTCGGCTACGCGGTGCCGAATCTGCTCGTCGACCACGCGATGCGCAACCCGACGGTGCCGCCGGGGTTCTGGCGCGGCGTCAACCTGAACCAGAACGCGGTCTATCTGGAGTGCTTCATCGACGAGGTGGCCCACGCCGCCAAGCGCGATCCGCTGGAGCTGCGCCGCGAGCTGCTCGCCAACTCGCCCAAGCACCTGGCCGTATTGAATGCCGTGGCGGCGAAGGCCGGCTGGGGCAAGCCACGAGCGAAGGGAAGATATCTGGGCCTGGCGCAGATCATGGGCTTTGGCAGCTATGTGGCGGCCTGCGCCGAGGTGTCGGTGAGCAAGAAGGGTGAGCTCAAGATCCACCGCATCGTCGCGGCCACCGACCCGGGCCACGCCGTCAACCCGCAGCAGATCGCGGCCCAGGTCGAGGGCAGCTTCGTCTATGGCCTGTCGGCGGCGMTGTTCGGCGAGATCACCGTCAAGGATGGGCGCGTCGAGCAGCAGAACTTCGACACCTACCCGGTGCTGAAGATGGAGCACATGCCGGCCGTCGAGACCATCGTCATGCCCTCGGGCGGCTTCTGGGGCGGCGTGGGTGAGCCCACCATCGCGGTGGCGGCCCCGGCCGTGCTGAATGCGATCTTCGCGGCGACCGGCAAGCGCATCAGGGACCTGCCGCTCAGCAAGAACAAGCTCGCGTGATGCGTGCGCTGCTGGCACTCGTGCTGACCGCCAGCGCGCATGCCGGCGACGTCGAGCGTGGCCGGGCGCTGGTGGCCGACCGCACGCAGAGCCTGTGCCTGCTGTGCCATGCGCTGACGGCCTCAGGAGATGCCAACCAGGGCAATCTAGCGCCGCCGCTGGATGCAGTGGCGACGCGTTTGAATGCGCAGGGCCTGCGCGATCGCATCGCCGACATGCGGCGCTTCAACCCGTCCACTTTCATGCCGCCCTTCCGCTCGACGGAGGGGCTGCGCGATGTGGCGCCCGCCTGGGCGGGCCGGGAGGCGCTGACCGAGCAGCAGCTCGACGACATCGTGGCCTATCTCGGCACGCTCGCGAAATGAAGCGTCGCGAGTTCACGCTGGCCGCCGCGGCGCTTGCGCTGCTGCCGGAGGCTCGCGCGTCCGACGAAGTCATGCGTGCAGCCATCCGTGCCTGGGCCGGTCGCGACCCCGAGCCCGGCGTGCTGAAGATCGAGATGGCCGAGCTGGTGGAGAACGGCAATGCGGTGCCGGTGCGTGTGGCCGCCAGCGAGGCTGTCGTGGGCCTGGCGCTGTTCACGCCGCTCAACCCTGAGCCCGAGGTCGTGCATGTCGCCTTGAGCGCGCACAGCCCCAAACCTGAGTTCAGCACCCGCATGCGGCTGGCGCGCAGCCAGCGCATCGTCGCCGTGGCCAAGGCGGCCGACGGGCGGTGCTGGCAGACAGGCGTCGATGTCATCGTGACCTTGGCCGCCTGCGTGGAACCTTGATGGCCACGCGGGCAGTCATCACTCTTCCTGCCGCCATCAAGGCCGGCGAGCCTTTCGAGGTTCGCGCGACCGTGGCCCATGCGATGGAGACCGGCTACCGCAGCAGCGACGAAGGCGCCCGCCTGCCGCGCGACCTGGTGAGGCGCTTCGAATGCCGCCTGGACGGCGAACTGGTGTTTGCCGCCGACCTGTTTGCGGCTGTTTCGGCCAACCCCTATCTCGCCTTCTGGCTGCGGGCTGAAAGACCTGGCGAGTTGAGCTTTGTCTGGCGCGGCGACAACGGCTTCGAGCACCGTGAGACGCGATCACTGAACGTCGGCCCATGAACACAGCCACAGAGGCACAGAGGCACAGAGGCCAGGCGCTTGCACGAGTTCTCTGTGTCTCTGTGCCTCTGTGGCTGTGTTGCTTGACAGCTCATTCCGACGAGCGCCGCTCCGGCCGCGACACCATGAGCCCGGCATTGCGAACTCTGCAGGCCGACGACGCTCAACACCCCGCCCAGCTCGGCCTGGCCTTCGGGAGAGATCTGTGGAGCCAGGGGGCCAAGTCCTGCGCCAGCTGCCATGGCGAGCCCGAGAAGCTGCGCGGCGCGGCGGCGCGCTACCCGGCGTGGGACCAGGGCCTGCTCGACCTTCCCGCCCGCATCCAGCGCTGCCGCGTGCGCCACCAGCAGCAGCCGGGCTGGGCGCCCGACGCCGAGCCGCTGCTCGCGCTGACCGCTCTCGTCGCCCAGCAGTCGCGCAGCATGCCGCTCAGCCCGCCGCGCGGCCCCGAGCTGGACGCAGCCGCCAAGCAAGGCCAGCGTCTTTACACGGCCCGCATCGGCGCGCTCAACCTGTCCTGCGCCCAATGCCACGACGAGCGTGCGGGCCTGCGCCTGGGCGGCAGCCTCATTCCCCAGGGCCATGTCGACGACTACCCCGTCTTTCGTCTGGAATGGCAGTCGCTGGGCAGCCTGCAGCGCCGCCTGCGTGGCTGCCTGAGCGGCGTGCGCGCGACAGTGTGGGACTGGGACAGCGCCGAACTGCTGGCGCTGGAGGTGTATCTGTCGCGCCGCTCGGCTGGCATGGCGATGCAGCCGCCGGGTGTGCGCCCCTAACAAGCAGGGTGACTGTTACACCGCGTCCTTCCTAGTATGGGGCCATGGCAGTCACGACAACAAGGCGCGAACCGACACTGGAGCGTCTGCGGCTGTCGGTGGGCGAAGCGCTGGTTTTCATCGACCTGGCCAGTGGCGACCTCATCACGACGGGTCTGCGCTGCAGCCTGGTGCAGCGTGGCGGTGGCCGGCTGCTCGGTCGTTCGGTCGTCACCCCGTCGGGGCTGCATGTGTGGCCGGACCTGCCCGAGCGCTGGCGCCAACCGCAGGAGGGCGTCTGTGCCGACGTGCTGGTGCGCGATGAACTGCAGCGTTTCCAGCCCCTGAACCTGCCCTGGCCGCTGCCGGTCCGACCGGTGGGCCAGATCCTCAGTGACCGGGTGCTGGGAGGCATGCGCATGATGCGGGTGGGCTTGCTCAGCGCACCGACACGCAGGCCGCCGCCGGGTGTCTGCAGCGTCTACGGTCTGCTCACCTGGCAGGGCGACGGCGAGCCGGCGGCCTGGGCCCGCGTGTGCCTGATCGATGGCGAAGGCCGTGTGCACGAAGGCGCGAGCGATGCTGAGGGCAGGCTGGCCTTGCATCTGCCGCCGCCTCGCCCGGGCGGCGTCGGAGCGACAGTGCTGCAGGTCTTCGCCGATCCGGCGCTGGGCTTGGCTTCAATGGGCTTGGGCGCGCCCGATGTGATGGCCTTCGCCGACCAGCCGGCGGTGGTCGCGCTGGCCGACGTCGAAGGGCAGGCGGCTTTTGTGCCGGGCGTCGTGGCGGCGCACGAGCCCCTCATCCTCGCCAGTCATGGCCTGCCGCCCGCGCATCGCGAGCTGCGCCTGGTGCCTGTCTGACGCCGCGCTTCAGCGCTGTTCCAGCTGGCGCTTGCCGAACAGCACCTCGCGCGCCTTGTCGTCGGTCAGCGGCTTGCGCGCACCGGCCAGCACCTCCACGCCACGCTGCACGGCCGGGCGCTTGGCGATCTCGTCGAACCAGCCTTTCAGATGCGGGTAGTCGCCCATCTCCACGCCCTGGTTCTTCCAGGAGCGCAGCCACGGGAAGACGGCGATGTCGGCGATGCTGTAGTCCGGCCCACCGAGATAGGTGGCATGGGCCAGGCGCTTGTTGATGACGCTGTACAGG
>NZ_JBFULE010000431.1:0-4502 GCF_056400485.1 Roseateles sp. P5_B10 | reverse complement strand
AGACCAGGGTCCAGCTGTTGGATGGCGCTGGGGCCGGCGCGGGGGTGGGCGCGGGGGCCGGCGCAGCGGTGGCCGAACCGCCACCACCGCCGCAGGCTGTCAGCACGAAGGCGATGGCCGGCAGCACATGGCGCCAGGGGCTGGGAGCGGGAGTGATGTGTTTCATGTTTGTCTCCATAGTTGTCGTGTCAGGCGTCGTGCCTTCCCAAGGGCGCCGCGGAACTGGCTTTGCCAGGCCGCTGGCGACGCCCCCTCGAGGGGGCCGGCGCAGCCGGTAGGGGGTGGGCCTATCCCCGCCAATCGCGCAGGAAGTCGCGGTACCACTCGGCGCTGGCCTTGGGCGTGCGGGCTTGCGTCTCGTAGTCGACGTGCACGATACCGAAGCGCTTCAGGTAACCGCTGGCCCATTCGAAGTTGTCCATCAGGCTCCAGACCATGTAGCCGGCCATGGGCACCCCCTGCCGCATGGCGCTGGCTACCGCCGCGATGTGATCGCGCAGGTAGGCAATGCGGTCGTCGTCCTGCACGCGGCCGCCCACCAGGGTCTCGTCCTTGAAGGCACCGCCGTTCTCGGTCACGTAGACGGGCGGCAGGCCGGGGTAGTCGCGGTGCAGCAGCACGAGCAGGTCGGTCAGGCCGTCGGCATAGATCTCCCAGCCCATGTCCGACACCGGCAGGCCGCGCTCCTCGGGCTTCCAGTCCGCGCCGCTCGCCGACACGACGGTACGGGTGTAGTAGTTGACGCCGAGGTAGTCCATCGGCTGGGCAATTGCCGCCATGTCGCCGGCATGCACAACCGGGGCGTCGTCGCCCAGCTCGGCCATCACCTCCTCGGGATAGCTGCCCTTGAACAGCGGGTCGGCATACCAGCGGCGGCTGCGGGCGTCGGCCATGGCCGCGGCGGCGATGTCCTCGGGCATGGCGGTGGCCGGCACGGTGGACGACAGGTTGAGCACGATGCCGAGCTGGCTCCTGGCGCCGTCGGCCCGCAGCGCCTGCAGGGCCAGGCCGTGGCTGAGCAGCAGGTGGTGGCAGACCTGGATGGCTGTTCTGCGGCTCTTGATGCCGGGCGCGAAGTTGCCCTGCTCATTGCCCAGCACGGCGACGACCCAGGGCTCGTTGTGCGTGGTGATGCCGTCGACGCGGTCGCCGATGCGGGCCTGCACATGGCGGGCGTAGTCGACGAAGCGGTGCACCGTATCGCGGTCGTTCCAGCCGCCGCGGTCCTGCAGGCCCTGCGGCAGGTCCCAATGGTTCAGCGTCGCGAAGGCCTGGATGCCGCGCTGCTTCAGGCCATCGACCAGGCGCTCATAGAAGTCCAGGCCCTTGGGGTTGAACTCACCATAACCGTTGGCCTGCACACGCGGCCAGGCGATGGAGAAGCGGTAGCAGTTGACGCCCAGCGAGGCAATCAGATCGAGGTCTTCGTCGAGGCGGTTGAAGTGGTCGCATGCCACTTCGCCGTTGCTGGCGTCGGCGATCGCGCCGGGCTGCTTGCAAAAGCGGTCCCAGATGGACTCGCCCTTGCCGTCCGCGTGGGCGGCGCCTTCGATCTGGAAGCTGCTGGTGGCGACGCCCCACACAAAATTGGGCGGAAATTGCTGGTGCAGAGGGCGGTGCAGAGGATTCATGGACTGTTCTTATTTGACGGCGCCCGCCGTGAGGCCGGCGATGAGCTGGCGCGACGAGATGACGAAGAGGACGAGCAGGGGCAGCGTCGCGATGGCCGAGCCGGCCATCAGGGCGCCCCATTCGGTGCTCGTGGTGCTGAAAAGGCTGCGCAGGGCCAGCGGCAGCGTGTAGTTATCGGCGGTGCGCATGACGATCAGCGGGTTCATGAAGTTGTTCCATGAACTGATGAAGGTGATGAGGCCGAGCGTGCCGAGTGCCGGCTTCATCAGCGGCAGCGCGATGCGCCAGTAGATGCCCACCTCGCTGCAGCCGTCGATGCGCGCGGCGTTGATCAGCTCGTGCGGCACCGTGGACGCGGCGAACTGGCGCATCAGGAAGATGCCGAAGGCGCTGGCCGCACCCGGCAGGTACAGGGCCCGGTGCGTGTCTATCCAGCCCAGCGTGTCCATGACCATGAAGGTCGGGATCATGTTCATGAAGGCCGGCACCATCATGGTTCCCATGACGAGGGCGAACAGCGCCTTCTTGAAGCGGAACTCCAGCATCGCGAAGGCATAGCCGGCCATGGAGCAGAACAGCAGCGTCAGCGCCGTGGACATGAGGCCGACGTAGAGGCTCCAGCCGACGTTCTTCCAGAACGGCAGGCGCGTCGTCAACACGGCGATGTTGTTGAGCAGCTCGGTGCTGAAGAACAGCGGCGGCGGTACGTTGAAGATGTCGGTGCGCGACTGGGTCGCGAACACGAACATGAAATAGAACGGCGCCAGCATGATCAGCGCACCAGCGCCGACAACCGCGTAGGCCGCGTACTTCGGAACCCTCTTCATGCCTGCACCCGCCTGTCCGCAAAGGCCTTGTTGGTCAGCCAGGTCAGCAGCGCGATGACGCCGAACATGATCCAGGCCAGCGCACTGGCGCCGCCGAAGTCGCTGAAGTCGAAGGCCTCGCGGTAGAGGTACATGGCCACCGTCATGGCCTGCTGGTCGGCACCGCCCTTGCCATTGGTCAGGATGAAGGGCTCCTCGAACAGCTGCAGYCCGCCGATCAGGGACAGGGTGACGCCGAACAGGATCATGGGCTTGAGGCTGGGCAGCGTGATGCGCCAGAACTGCTGCCAGGCGTTGGCGCCGTCGAGCTTGGCGGCCTGGTAGAGGTCGTTCGGGATGGTCTGCAGCGCGGCGAGATACAGCACCAGGTTGAAGCCGACGTAGCGCCAGAACACGACGAGGGCGATGGCTGGCTTGATGGCCTCGGGGGAGCGCATCCAGTTGATGTTCTCCATGCCGAACATCGCGTGCAGGGCCTGGTTGATCAGCCCGTAGTCGTTCGAGAACAGCGAACCGAACAGCATCGCGATGGCGACCGTGGATGTGATGTAGGGCAGAAAGTAGGCACCCGAGAACAGGCCACGCCAGCGCCCGAAGGCCTGGTGCAGGAAGACGGCCAGCGGCAACGCCACAAGATGCTGCGGCGCGCCGGAGGCGAAGGCCAGCCACAACGTGTTGCGCAGCGCCTTCCAGAACCAGCCGTCGGTCAACGCGAAGATGAAGTTGTCGAGGCCGACAAACTTCATCGAGGCTATGCCGCTGGTCGGCTCCCAGGACTGGAAGGCCAGCCAAGCCGAGAACAGCAGCGGGAACAGGCCGAAGACGGCGAACAGGATCAGGAAGGGGCTGACCAGGAGGTAGGGCGTCCAGGAGGCAGGGATGCGCATGAGGTCAGCGCTCCGCGAGCTGTCGGAGGTTGATGCCGATGGCCATGCCGGGACGTCGCCCCGGCGGGCGACCTTCTTTCTGAGCGACCAGAAAGAAGGCAAAGAGTCGCCCCCGAACCGCCCGGCCCTGAGCTTCGCAGCGGGCTGCCCTGCGGTGCTCGGACCTTGAGGCCCCGCGCAAAACTCCCTTCGCTACGCTGCGGTCAAACAGTTGCGCGGAGTCAGTTCTTGAAGCGARCTTCGCTCGCGGCCTCAAGGTCCTGTGCTCCTCGGCGGGCTCAAAGGGGGGGTAAAGGAACAGCCGGTACCAGCTGGCTTTCGGGTTTGGCTGTTGGCTTTGGCGGCTGTTCGGGGGCTCCCCTTCTAAACCGCCGAGAAGCGCAGAAGCCCAGGGCGCGCGCGCAGCGCGCTTCAAGAACTGACTTCGCGACGCCTGTCCGAGCAGAGCGTAGCGACGCGAGTTSGGCGCGGCCCYGGGCTTCGAGCATCGCAGGGMACCCCGCAGGGGCGGTTTTGCAGGGGCGRTTTCTTTGCTTACTTTCTTGTCCGCACAAGAAAGTGAGTCGGCCGCCGGGACGAAATCCCGGCTGGGCGCAGGCAACAACCTACCGCTCGGAAAAAACAAGCCCCTCATCGATTCGCTCGGTGAACCAGCAAGGCCTGGGCGTCTTCCAAGGCCTTGGGAATGGGCTTGCCGTACTCCAGCACGTTGTCCAGCTCGGCGTTGATGACCTCGTCGGCGAACTTGTGCTGCTTGTGCATCTTGACGACGGGGATGCGCCGCGCGGCGTCGCGCCACAGCAGGCGGGCGTGCTGGCCGCCCAGGAAGGGTACCGGCTGGTCGAAGAAGGCGTCCTGCTGCGCATCCAGCAGGGCCGGGAAGGCGTCTTGCGACTTGAAGGCCTCGAGCTGGCGCTGGCGGTCCAGCGTCAGCTCCTGGATCAGTTGCCAGGCGAGCTGCTTGCGCTCGGGCGCCGAGCGGCGCGGGATGGCGTAGTAGGTGCCGCCGTAGGAGCAGTAGGTGTTCTCGGGCAGCTGCGCGATACGCCATTTTCCGGCGGTGTTGGGCGCGACCCAGTTGGCCATCTGGCCGGCCATCCAGCCGCCCGACAGCTCGGTGGCCAGGCGGCCGCGCTTGAGCATCTCGGCCCAGTCG
>NZ_JBFULE010000430.1:0-4504 GCF_056400485.1 Roseateles sp. P5_B10 | reverse complement strand
GGGTTCGATGACGAGGATCTGGTCGCAGCCGACGCCAAAGCGCCGGTCGCCGAGCAGGCGCATCTGCTCGGGCGTCAGCGCGAAGGGCTGCTTCGTCGCATCGATGACGACGAAGTCATTGCCCGCGCCGTGCATCTTGGTGAAGCGCAATCTCATGAGGGGATTATCGCAAGGCCTTCTCTATGGCAGCTCCAAGCTCCGCCTCGCCCCCTTCTCCCTCGTGGCGATAGACGACACGGCCCTTGGCATCGATGAGCCAGGCGGCCGGCCAGTAGCGGTTCTCAAAGGCCTTCCAGACGCGGTAATCGTTGTCCTGCACCACCGGGTAATGCAGGCCCAGCCGCCGCACGGCGGCCTGCACGCGTTGCAGCGGCCGCTCATGGGCGAACTCGGGCGTGTGCACACCGATGACGACCAGGCCGCGCGCCGCATAGCGCTGGTGCAGGCGTTCGATGACCGGCACGCTGCGCAGGCAGTTCACACAGTCCCAGGTCCAGAAGTCGACGAGCACGGGCTTGCCGCGCAGGGCCTGCAGTGTCAGCGGCGGGCTGTTGATCCAGGCGCCCGTGGTGGCGATCTCGGGCGCGGGCTTGCCAATCACCTGGCCCTGTGCCGACTCGGCCGGCCCGGCCAGAGCCGCGACCCAGGTGGAGCTGACATTGGCGAGGCTGGCCCCCGCCATCAGCATGACGAGCAGGCCCAACCCCCGGCGCAACCGGCCCGACCAGGCGCGCAGGCCCTGCGCGATGCGCTGGCCGCCATAGRCCACGGCCAGCATCGGCCCGCCGGCGCCGACGGCGTAGGCAATGAGCAGGGCCGCCGCCTGCTGCGAATCACCGGCGCTGGCGACCAAGGCCAGGATGCTGGCCAGGGCCGGGCCAGCGCAGGGCGTCCACAGCGCGCCCAGGCTGGCGCCGAGTGCCAGGGCGCCAAGCCGCCCGCCACCATGACCGAAGCGCTGGGCCCAGTCGGCCACACGGCCCAGCGGGCGCGACAACCGCTCCCAGCCCGCCGGCCAGACCAGCAGCAGGCCGAAACCCAGCAGCAGCACGGCCGCGATATCGCGCAAGGCACCGGCCGACAGGCCCAGCACGCTGGCCGAGGCGCCAAAGGCCAGGGCCAGTGCGCTGAAGGACGCGACAAAGCCCAGCACGACCAGCAGCCGCCGCCACCGGTCGGCAGGCCCCAGGCTGCTGCCGAGCAGCGCCGGCAACAGCGGCAGCACACAGGGGCTGGCCACGGTCGCCAGGCCGGCACCGAACGCAGCCGCCACGGGCAGCACGGCGCTCATTGCGACGCTYCCGGCACACGCTGCCAGGCCTGGGTCCTGCCGAACAACGGCAGGCCGACATAGGCGCGCAGCTTCAGCTCGCCGGTCGGGCCTAGCGACATCAGGCAGTCGTAGGTCTTGCCGTTCTCGCGGTTGAAGATGCGGCCGCRCCATTCGGTGACGGCGCTGCGGCCATCGGGTTGGGTCTCGCGCTCGGAGGGCAGAAAGTCGCTGAGGATGTCCATGCCCTCCTGGGCCGGCTGGGCATCGGCCGCCATCGCCTCGCCGGGCCGGCTCATGGACTGGTTGGCGATGACGCGCGCCACCTTGCCGCACAGGGCCGCGCCGCAGGGCGCGACGCGCACTTCCAGGTTGCCGCTGGCCGTCAGCCACAGGCCACGCGGGTCGGCATCGGCACGGGCCGCACCGGCCGCGAGCAGGAGGATCAGCAGAAGGTTTCGCATGAGCACCTCGTCAGTAGTGAAGGAGGTGCCATTGCAGACGGCAGCGGTATCACCGCGATGTCGATGTGTCGCCGGTGGACACGCGCCGGCCGCACAGACAAAGAGCGATACAAAACAGCGGGTCCCGTCCGCTATCGTGGCCGCCATGGACCCGCGCCCCGACCATCTGCTGCTCGTCGACGACGACCGCCAGCTGCTCACGCTGCTGGCCGACTACCTGCGCGCCGCGGGCTATCGCGTCAGCACGGCGACGCAGGGCCGGGAGATGCGCGCCGTGTTGGCCGCCGAGCCAATCGACCTCGTCGTGCTCGACCTGATGCTGCCCGGCGAGGACGGCCTGTCGCTGTGCCGCGACCTCCGCGCACGCGAGGTCGAGCCCCTGCCCGTCCTGATGCTGACCGCCCGCGGCGATGAGGCCGACCGCGTGCTCGGCCTGGAGATGGGCGCCGACGACTACCTCGCCAAGCCCTTTGCGACGCGCGAATTGCTCGCCCGCATCCGCGCCGTGCTGCGCCGTACCCGCCAGCTGCCACCGCGCACAAGCCCGCAGCGCCAGGCCAGGCGTCTGGCCTTCAACGACTGGGTGCTGGACACGGCGGCCCGCCATCTGCTGGACGGCGCCGGCACCCTGGTGCCGCTGACCGGCGGCGAGTACCGCCTGCTGCGCACGTTGCTGGACCACCCCCAGCGCATCCTCAGCCGCGACCAGCTGCTCAACCTCACGCAGGGGCGTGACGCCGACCCCTTCGACCGCTCCATCGACCTGCTCGTCAGCCGCCTACGCCGCCGCCTGCGCGACGATGCCAAGGAGGCCCGGCTGTTGAAGACGGTGCGCAATGAGGGCTATGTGTTCTGCGCGGATGTCGAGGCCGTGGAATGAGTTTGGCCAGCCGCATCGCCGGCCTGCTGATCGCCGGCCTGCTGCTGGCTTATGGCCTGGCCAGCCTGGCCTGGCTGGCCGAGCGCGGCGAGGTGATGGGCCGCATGCTCAACGCCTACCTCGGCCGCGATGTGGCCACGGCCGTCGCCGTGCTCGACCGCTTGCCCGAGGCCGAGCGTGCCGCCTGGTTGCCGAGACTGGCGCGGCCCAACTACCGCTACGAACTCGGCGCGCCGCAGGACGCCCTGGCATCCGACGAGCTGGCGCTGTCTCTCACGCAAACGCTGGCCGCGGAGCTGGGTTCGGCGCGAATCGGCACGGCGGGTGCAAGGCCGGATGGCGAACTGGTGTTCGCGCTGACGCTGGCCGACGGCAGCGCGCTGACGCTGCGCGCCCAGCCGCCACGGCTGAAGCTGTCCGGCGCAACGCTGGCCCTGCTGGTCGCGCAGATCGCCGTGCTGGCGCTGTGCGGCGCGGCGGCTGTCAGGCTGGCGACGCGGCCCCTGCGCCGCCTGGCCGATGCCGCCGATGGCCTCGGCGCCGATCTCGCCGCCCAGCCGCTGCCCGAAGAAGGCCCGCGCGAGGTGGCCTCCGCAGCGCGCGCCTTCAATGCCATGCAGGCCCGCATCGCCGGGCACCTGCGCGAGCGCTCCGAAATCCTCGCCGCCGTCACACACGATCTGCAGACGCCGCTGACGCGCATGCGCCTGCGCAGCGAACTGCTGGCCGAGACCGACACGCGCGACAAGCTGCTGGCCGACATCGACGAGATGCGCGGCCTGGTTGCCGAGGGCCTGCACTACGCGGCCAGTGCGCATGCGGCCGAGGAAGCGCCGCAGGCGGTGGACCTCGTCGCGCTGCTGGACGGCCTGGTCTGCGACGGCCAGGACGCGGGCCAGCAAGTCAGCCTTGAAGCGCCCTCTTCCCTTGCGCCGGTGACGACGCGGCCACGCGCGCTGCGCCGCGTTGTCGGCAACCTGGTCGACAACGCCGTCAAGTTCACCGGCGCGGCGGAGGTGGTCGTCACGCTGGACAACAGCCAGCTGCGCATCGCCGTGCTGGACCGCGGCCCCGGCATCCCGGCCGACCAGCGCCAGGCCGCGCTGCAGCCCTTTGTGCGCCTGGAGGCCTCGCGCAACCGCGCCAGCGGCGGCACCGGCCTGGGCCTGGCGATTGCGCAGCGCCTCGCGCAGGCGCTGGGCGCGACGCTGGAACTGCTGCCGCGCGAGGGTGGTGGCCTGGAGGCGCGGCTGAGCCTGCCGGTTAAGGAGGGCTGACCCTGCATCTTGAGGAAGCGCGCGACCGCCAAATCGGCGCAAGCTTGGCGCCATGCCACTGCCCGAGCCGCCGCTGCTGGAGCGCGATGCCGCGCTCGCAGGCCTGCGCGCCGACCTGGCCGCCTTGGCCGACCCGACACAAGGCCAGGGCCGCTGCGTGCTGCTCGAAGGCGATGCCGGCATGGGCAAGACGCGGCTGCTGCGCGCCGCGGAACGCGCCGGCGGCAGCGCCATCGACTGGGCCTGGGGCGCCTGCGAGCCGCTGATCACGCCGTTGCCGCTGGGGCCGCTGCTGGACATGCTGCCGCGACTACCCGGTGAGATCGCGGCGCTGCTGCGGCGCAGCGCACCGGCCGCCGAGTTGTTTGCCGCCCTGCTGGAGGTGGCGCGCCTGACGCGCCGGCCGCGGGTCTGGGTGTTCGAGGACCTGCACTGGGCCGACGGCGCCACGCTGGACCTGCTGCGCTTCCTGGCCCGGCGCATCGCCGGCACCCGGGTGCTGTTGTGCCTGAGCTGGCGGGGCGGTGAACTGGGCCCGGCCCACCCGCTGCGCGCGGCGCTCGCGGGCTTGGCCGGCCAGGGCGCGCGCAGCCTCGGCCTGGCGCCGCTGAGC
>NZ_JBFULE010000429.1:0-4504 GCF_056400485.1 Roseateles sp. P5_B10 | reverse complement strand
CCTATCTGAACTTCGACGTGAAGAAGGTCGACCTGCAGACGACGGTCTATGCCAACGGCGCGTCGGCCGGCAAGTTCAAGGTCAACCCGACACTTGCCAGCGTCGGCCTGGGTTGGCGGTTCTGACGGCCGCTTGCGCTCATGTAAATGAGCGCTTTACGTAAGCGAAAGTCACTTCGCTCCGCAAGAATGCGCGGCCATGAGCCGCCTTCTTGTTGCGCTGGCAATGCTGTGTGCCAACGCCCTGTGCGCGGCCCAGACAACGCCCCAAAAAACGCCCCCGCCCGCCGCGCCGGCCTCCGCCGCCAGCGGCGCCGCCAACCGCCTGGATCGCGTCGAGGTCAACGGCGGGCCGACGGCCAACAGCCGCCGCCGCAACAGCACGGCCAGCAAGATCGTCATCGAGCGCGAAGACCTGGACCGCTACGGCGAMACGGTGCTGGGCGACGTGCTGCGCCGCCTGCCCGGCGTCACCATCGGCGGCCGGCCCGGGCGTGGCGGCGACATCCGCATGCGCGGCCTGGGCAGCGGCTTCACGCAGATCCTCGTCGACGGCGAACGCGCGCCGGCGGGCTTTGCGGTGGAGGACCTGCCGCCGGACCAGGTCGAACGCATCGAGATCTACCGCGCGCCCACCGCCGAGACTGGAGCGCGCGCCATTGCCGGCACCATCAACATCATCCTGCGCGAGCCCCTGCTCAAGGCCACGAACGAGCTGCGCCTGAGCCTCGGCCAGGACCGCGGCGAGCCGCAGGCCGACGCCAACTGGACGCGCAACCTGAAGTGGGGCGGGCCGAATGGCGACGAGTTCGTCGGCGCGGTGTCGACCAACGCCGGCCTGCACCGGCGCTTCAACAACATCGACTCGCACAACCGCGTCGTCGACACCGACACCGGCGAGGTGCTCAACGAGACCGTGCAGCAAGGCACGAGCGTGGGCAACAGCGCCAACTTCAACGGCAACGCACGCCTGCGCTGGAAATACAGCGACACGCTGAGCTTCAACCTCGCGCCCTTCTTCGCGCTGTCGCAGAGCGAAGGGTCGAGCCAGAACAACGCCGTCGGCTTCACGCGCTTTCGCGACGTGCAAGGCGAGAACGACGGCCGCGTGCACAACCTGAGGCTCAACCTGTCGGCCAACTATCGGCCCGCCGTCGGTGAGAGCTGGGACCTGCGCCTGGGCCGTGGCGGCTTCAAGTCCACCAGCAACAGCCAGCGCCGCGAGACGCTGAAGGACATCGGCATCGACCTGGAGCGCATCCAGGACGACCACAACGTCACCGACGAAGACCAGACCAGCCTGGGCGCCAAGTGGAGCCTCAAGACCGCCAAGGAGCACCAGTGGGTGACCGGCGCCGAGAGCGAGCAGAGCCACCGGGTGCAGGTGCGCCGCACGCTGATCGACGGCGTGGAGTCGCCCGCGCTGCAGAAGTTCGGCGACACGCTGGGCTCGCGCAACCAGCGTTTTGCCGCCTACACGCAGGACGAGTGGAGCCCGAGCAAGATCTGGTCGGTCTATGCCGGCATCCGCTACGAACGCATCGAGACCCGCGCCGATGCCAGCGGCTTGCTGCCCGACACGCGCAACGTCTCCCAGGTCACGTCACCGCTCTTTCACCTGCTGTGGAAGCCCGAGGCCTTCCCCAAGGACCAGGTGCGGCTGAGCCTGACGCGCAGCTACCGCTCGCCCAACCTCAACGACCTGATCGCCCGGCCGACCATCAACACCACCTACCCCACCGGCCCCAACCTGCCCACCTACGCCGACCGCGCCGGCAACCCCGACCTCAAGCCCGAGCTGGCCACCGGCGTGGACCTGAGCCTGGAGCACTGGCTGCCCACCGGCGGCATCGTGTCGGGCAGCGCTTTCGTGCGCGACATCAAGAGCCTGATCCGAAGCAACCTGCAGCTGGAGACCGTGCCCTGGGACGAGTCGCAGCGCTGGGTCAGCCGGCCGCGCAACATGGAAGGCGCGCGCACCATGGGCTYCGAGTTCGAGGTCAAGGCGCGCCTGGACGAGCTGTGGGAGGAAGCGCCGCCCGAATGGCAGTTGCTGCTGCTGCGCTTCAACATCGCCGTCTTCGACAGCAAGGTCAAGGGCATCCCGGGCTCCAATGCCCGCCTGGACCAGCAGCCGCGCGGCAGCCTGAACTTCGGCCTCGACCACCGCTGGAAGGCCCTGGGCCAGAACTTCGGCAGCGGCTTCAACTTCAACTACGTGCCGGCCAGCAGCGTGCAGCAGACCCTCAACCTGAAGCGTGAGGAGACCGCCCGCCGCCAGTTCGATGCCTACCTGTCCTGGGCCAGCGGCTCGGTGCGCGACGGCATCAACTGGCGCCTGTCCCTGGCCAACCTGCTGCCGCGCGATGCACAGGTCACGTCGGAGGCCGTCTACATCGACACCATCACCAGCCACAACATCGTCACCGACAGCTGGTCACGCAACCGCACCTTCCGGGTGATCTCGCTGCGGGCGGACATGCGGTTTTGAGCATCGCTGCCGGTATCGCCTGGTAGCGGGTTAGGCGAGCGCAGGCGCTCGCCTAAGTATTACGCCGCCATATCCTGGCCGGGGTGCGCAAGCGAAGGTGCTTCGGCCTCCTGCCTCTGCCTGGTGCGAGGCTTGAGTCGAAGGGCCGGACGTTCGATGAACGTCCAGGACAACCAAGCCAGGACCAACACCATGCATGTCGTCAGCAGCAGCGACATGAGGAAAGGAACTTTGGGCTCCAGCCAGATGTACACCAGCTGCTGGGTCGGCCAACCCCACAGATAGACGCCGTAGGACAAATCGCCAAATCGGCCGGCACTGCGCAGCACGGGCCATGAGCGGCTGCCTACGCAGACCGCCACGGGCGGAATGGCCAGCCAGGTCGCCAGATGCTGATGGCCCAGCAGCGCGGCCACCAGTGCACCCGCCAGGAGGACGGCAAGCCGCCGCGCGGTAAGAGGGAAGTAGTGAAGGGCTGCACCAAAGCAGAAGAACAGCATCAACTGCGTCAGGCGCAACTCCTCGGCCACGAGCGCGCGCGCCACCAGGGCATCGTCGAGGTGCGCGGCCAGATAGCAGGTCAGCCCCAACAGCAGCCCGCCCGCCACCGCAAAGCGCATCCGCTTCTGCAGAAGGAATGCGCCCACCGCGAAGATCAGATAGCAACGAACCTCATAGGGGATGGTCCAGAGGGGGCCGTTGAGCTTCCCATCGCCCGCCGGGCGATGAAGTGAATGTCGTCCCAATAGCTCAGCGGAACAAGGTTGCCGCTGTAGGCCAGGAGCCCTTGCCAGTAGGCGGTACTGTGGCGAGTGGCGGCGTACCAGGCAAGGCCGATGCATAGCACCAATATGCAGGCCGCGAAGCCGGGCATGATGCGCAGCGCACGCCGCGCCAGGAACCGAGCAACGTGGGGGTCGCGCTCCCAGCTTTGCGCGACCAGGTAGCCGCTGATGCTGAAGAACAGCATCACGCCGAAATGGCCCAACGTGATCATGGACGTGGATCGAATGCCGGGCTCGATACCGCCCATGAGCGGGAAGTGATGTGTCAACAGCACCAGGAATGCGCCGACGATACGCAGCCCGTCGAAGTTGTTTGCGCGATTGCTCATGGCCTCCCCGGCGCTATGTCGTTCTGCCGCCAATGTAGCAACCGGCTCAAGCCAAAGATCACCCACCACCGGCTGCCACAACCCGGTCGAGAATGTACTGATGACCCGCCGCATCCTGTTCTTTTGCATGGGCAATATCTGCCGCAGCCCGACGGCCGAGGGCGTCATGCGCGCCAAGCTGGCGGCTGCCGGCCTCGATGTTGAGGTGGACTCGGCCGGCACGCACGGCTATCACATCGGCGCGCCGCCGGATGAGCGCAGCCAGGAGCACGCGCTGAAGCGTGGCTATGACCTGAGTCGCTTGCGCGCCCGCAAGCTGGTGGCCGAGGACTTCGTCCGCTTCGACGTTGTGCTGGCAATGGATGCCGACAACCTCACCCATGCGGAACGGCTGTGCCCGCCCAGCCAACGGCATCGACTGAAGCTGCTGATGGACTACGCGCCTCACGCAGGCAACCCGCAAGTGCCTGACCCCTACTACGGCGGCGCTGCCGGCTTCGATGAGGTGCTGGACTTGGTCGAAGCAGCTTGTGATGGATTGGTTGAGAGCCTTCGCAAGCGATGATCGTTTCGCCTCGCGTCCATGCAGTCCGGGCTGGATCGGCGTTCCGCTCTTGAGAGCGTGCCGCGCCACATCCAATCAGCAGCGGTGACATCGAGTTTCTTGGGGTAAACCGTATTTGTTCGTCGAGCGAACAAATTACGATGTCGAGCGCTGTCATAAGAAGTGCTGGAGACATGAACCCCATCAAGCCCCTGCTGGGCGCCCTGCTGCTCGCCGCCGCAACTGCCCAGGCCGCGCCACCTGCCGACGTGTCCTACAACTGGCGCCCGGTCGCCATCGGTGGCGGCGGCTTTGTGGATGGCATCGTCTTCCAGCCCGCCGTGCCGGGCCTGGCC
>NZ_JBFULE010000428.1:0-4505 GCF_056400485.1 Roseateles sp. P5_B10 | reverse complement strand
GGGCTGTCCTCGAACACTTGAGAGTCGAACCATGATCTATGTGAAAAACGTTCCGAACGGCGAGCGCGCCGTGCGCGTGGTGGCGGGCCTGGTGGCCGCGGCCCTGGGGCTGCTGCTGTTGGGCGGCATGGGCGGCTGGCTGGTGGCTGGCGGGGCGGCCGRGTTGGTGGCATCCGGGCTGTTCGGTTTCTGCCCGGCTTGCGCCATGATTGGCCGCAAGTTGAAGTAGCAGCCGGGCAGCACTGACATGGCCCTGGCCCCACAACACCAGCCCCTGCTCGCGGCCGCGCACGGCGGCGATCCGCGGGCACTGGAGCAATTGCTGAAGATCTCCCGGCCCGACATCCGCCGCTATGCCCAGCAGCACTGCCTGCTCAGCGACGTCGATGACGCGGTGCAGGAGGCCCTGCTCATCGTCAGCCGCAAGCTGCCGTCGCTGCGCGTGCTGGCGGCTTTCTCGGGCTGGTTGATCCGCCTGGTGCAGCGCGAATGCCGGCGCCTGGGCCGGCTCACGCTGCGCYATGACCCGTATGACGAGGAAAAGCTGGAGCAGTGGCTGGTCGTGCGCGACGAATTGGGCCTGCGGCGGGAACTGGTGGCGGCGCTGGAGTCGCTGCCGTCCCACTACCTCGAGGTCATGCTGCTGCGCGACCTTGAGGAGCTGACCATCGAGGAAATCGCCGCCCGCACCGGCCTCACGCGGCCGAACGTGAAGAGCCGGTTGCATCGCGCCCGGRCACTGGCGCGGGAGTACCTGTTGGGCGGGAAACCGGCCGGCGTCTGACGGTGGCCGCCCGCAGCGGGACTTCCTCCTATCCGACTTGAGCGCCGCAGTGGCAGTGCAAGCATGGTTGCCTCCATAACTTCGGAGACAGACACCATGATTCGACGCCACTACGTTCTCGGCGCGGCCACCTTGCTGGCCGGGCTCTCGTTGCCCGCTCTGGCACAGCGCGGCGATGACGACGGCGAGTTCGTCATCCTGCAAGCTCGCTACGGCACGGACCGCAACCATGTCGATGTGACCGACCAGCTGCGCCAGCTGGCCCGCCGTGACCGCCGCGTGCGGCTGACCAACGACCTGTTCGGCGTGGACCCCGACCCCGGCCGCGACAAATACCTGCGCATCTACGCCCGCGACAGCCAAGGCCGCGAACGCCGCTTTGACTACCCCGAGCGCGCATGGATTGACGGCGGGCAATTCACCGCCTGGGGCGCGGGCCGCTGGGGCGAACCGAACTACAACGGTGGCTGGGCCGGCAACCCCTATCGCGACCGCCACGATGACGRCAGCTACACCATCCTGCACGCCAACTACGGCACCCCCGGCCGCGAGGTGGACGTGACCGGGCGGCTGCGCGAACTGGCACGCCGCGACGAGCGCTTCCGCATGGGCAACGACACCTTTGGCGTCGACCCCGACCCGGGCCGCGACAAGCGGTTGATCATCATTGCGCGCGACCCCAATGGCCAGCAGCGCAGCTTCGCGTACGCCGAGGGCAGCTGGGTGGATGGCAGCCAGTTCACTGGTTGGCGCCGCGGCGACTGGGGCCGCTGATCGCGCGGTTTACCCGCCCTTACAACCGGCGAAGCCCGGCGTCCTCGCGCCGGGCCGTCCTCGCGTTGAACCCTTGGCCGTGCGACCATGCCCGGCCAAGACCAACAACGAGGGGATTGCCATGAAACGCCGCCAATTGGGCCAATGGACACTGGGCCTGGGTGCAGCACTGGCCACTGCCATCACCGGGCCCGCCTGGGCCGACGATGACGGCGAGTTCGTCATCCTGCATGCCCGCTACGGCACCGAGCACAACCACGTGGACGTGACCGRCCGCCTGCGCGAGCTGGCCCGCCAGGACCGGCGTTTTCGCTTGAGCAACGACCTCTTCGGCGTCGACCCCGAGCCTGGGCGCACCAAGACGCTGCGCATCTTTGCCCGCGACCGCCAGGGGCGTGAACGCACCTTCGAATTCCGTGAGCGCGACTGGGTCGACGGCAACAGGTTCATCGGCTGGGGCCGCGGCAACTGGGGCGAGTCCGGCGGGTCGGGCGGTTGGCAAGGGGGCGGCAACAGCCCGGGCRGCGACCGCCACGACGACGGTGAGTTCACCATCCTCTACGCCACCTATGGCGCCGACGGCCGCGACGTGGACGTCACCGACCGCCTGCGCGAACTGGCGCGGCGCGACCAACGCGTGCGGTTGACCAATGAACTCTTCGGTGTTGACCCATTTCCCGGAAAGACCAAGGTCCTGCGCATCTTTGCCCGCGACCGTGGCGGCCAGGAGCGCGTCTTCGAGTACCGCGAGTACGGCACCATCGACGGCAACCAATTCGTCGGCTGGGGCCGCGGCGACTGGGGCCGCGGCCACCGCGGCGGCGGCGACCAGGGCCCGGTGCGGCCCGGCAGCGGCCGGCTCATCATCGACAGCGCCAGCTACGGCGCCGACGGCCGCTGGACCGACGTGACCCAGGCCCTGCGCGGCCAGGTGCGCGGCGAACGCTTCGAGACCGAGGTGCGCAACGAGCTGTTCGGCTTCGACCCCGCGCCCGGCCGCCGCAAGCTGCTCAGCGTGACCTACCGCTTCGGCAACGAGCCGCCGAACACAGTGCGGGTCGGTGAAGGCGACCGGCTGCGGCTGCCCTAGGAAGGCGCAAGCGATCCGGCTTCAATGCCAGGCGCCGAGGATGGTGCCCATCACCGTGTAGGCCACCACCTGGTAGCCGCTGTTGATGAGCCAGAGCTTGAGCGAGCGCTGCTCGAACAGGTAGATCACGCCCAGGCTCATGGCCACCCAGCCCAGGCCGGTGGCCAAGCCGGCGAACAGGCCGAAGCTCAGAGTCGCCTTGGCGCCGAGGAAGGCCGCCAGGTTGAAGGCCATCACCAGCGAGGCCAGCGCCGACAGGCCGAAGACCTTGGCCGGGCTGGCCTGCTTGGCCTGGGCCTCGCTCAGGCCCGCCTCGGCCATCCAGGCCTTGGCGAAAAGGATGGGCGAGTACCAGAGCCCGCCGATCAGGAAGCTGGACAAGGCCGCCACAATGACCGCCGGGAAGTTGAATTGCACTGCGTTCATCGCAGACCCCTCTTGAAGTTGTTGGTGCGGCGATGCTGAGGCGCCCCCGTCCCCGGCAACAGCGGTCGCGCGCCGAAGTCGAAGATGAGCACGCCCAAAGCCGACAAACTGCCGCTCAAATCGCCGCCGAACCCGCCGATGCAGGCGCGCCTGGATGACCGGCTGCTGATGGCCGGCGGTTCGCTCGCCTTCGGCCTGGCCATTCCCTGGCTGACGGGGCTCTACGGGCCGCTCGGCCCCGGCGACGCGCGCTTCTGGGTCGGCTTTGCCGGCTTCATCGCGCTGGCCTTTGCCATCTGGGCAGGCAACCGCTGGCTGCTGTTCAAGCAGCGCGAGCACCTGAACTGGTTCGCCCACCCGCTGCGCAAGCTCTTGATGCTGGTCAGCGCCAATGTGCTCTACACCGCGCCGCTGACGCTGGCCGCCATCTGGGCCTGGTTCCATGTCGCTGGGCAGCCGGTCGACGCCAATGCGCTGAAGCTGGTGGTGGCCACCAACGTCATCTGCGTGCTGTTCGTGACGCATGCCTACGAGACCATGTTCCTGATCCGCGAGCGCGAGTCGGACATGCTGCGTGTGGAGCGCCTGGAGCGCGCCCGCACGCAGGCCGAGCTTGGCGCGCTGAAGGCTCAGGTCGACCCGCATTTCCTGTTCAACAGCCTCAACACCCTGGGTCATCTGATCGAGAGCGACGCGAAGAGCGCCCGCGAGTTCAGCGACACCCTGGCCGAGATCTACCGCTATGTGCTGGACAGCCGCCAGCGCGACCTCGTGCCACTGGACGAGGAGCTCGCCTTCCTGCGCCACTACCACCGCCTGCTGGCACTGCGCTTTGGCGCCGCCATGCCGCTAGCGTTGGACCCGGCCTTGCAGACTGGTCAATGGCTGATCCCGCCGCTGGCSYTGCAGACGCTGCTGGAGAACGCCATCAAGCACAACGAGGCCAGCGCCGCGCAGTCGCTGACCGTCAGCTTCACGCTGGACGGGGACCGCGTGCACGCCCGCAACGCGCTGCAGCYGCGCCGCAGCGCCCTGCCCTCCTCAGGCCTGGGCCTGGCCAACCTCGACGAGCGCTGCCGCCTGCTGGCCGGCCGCGCACTGGAATGCCGCGCCGAGGCTGGCGTGTTCGAAGTCGCCATTCCGCTGCTGGCCCGCCCATGAAGATCTTCATTGCCGAAGACGAGCCCCCGGCGCGCGAGCGCCTGACCGCCACGCTGGCCCGCGTCGCGCCTGAGGCCCGCGTGCTGGGCCACAGCGACACGGTGCAAGGCACGCTGGCCTGGCTCGCTGACCACCCCGCACCCGACCTGCTGCTGCTCGACATTCAGCTCGCCGACGGCCTGTCGCTGGAGCTGTTCCGCGACCACCGCCTGGCCCTGCCCACGGTCTTCACGACGGCCTATGACCAGTTCGCGCTGCAAGCCTTCCAGG
>NZ_JBFULE010000427.1:0-4510 GCF_056400485.1 Roseateles sp. P5_B10 | reverse complement strand
GTACTACTACATCCCCAAGCAGGCCGAGCGCCCCGTCTACAGCTACCGCCTGTCCATCGTCCACTTCTGGGCGCTGATCTTCACCTACATGTGGGCGGGCCCGCACCACCTGCACTACACAGCGCTGCCGGACTGGGCGCAGAGCGTCGGCATGATCTTCAGCCTGGTGCTGCTGGCGCCGAGCTGGGGCGGCATGATCAACGGCGTSATGACGYTGTCSGGTGCMTGGSACAAGCTGCGTGACGACCCCATCCTGAAGTTCCTCATCGTCGCGCTGTCGTTCTACGGCATGTCGACCTTCGAGGGGCCGATGATGTCCATCAAGACCGTCAACGCGCTGTCGCACTACACCGACTGGACGGTGGGCCACGTGCACAGCGGCGCCCTGGGCTGGGTGGGCCTCATCTCGATGGGCTCGCTCTACCACCTGATCCCGCGCATGTTCGGCCGCACGCAGATGTACTCCAAGAGTGCCATCGAACTGCACTTCTGGATCGCGACGCTGGGCATCGTGCTCTACATCGCCGCGATGTGGATTGCCGGCGTCATGCAGGGCCTGATGTGGCGCGCGGTCAACCCCGACGGCACCCTGGTCTACACCTTCGTCGAAAGCGTCAAGGCGACCTGGCCCTTCTACGTGATCCGCCTCAGCGGCGGCCTGCTCTACCTCGGCGGCATGCTGGTCATGAGCTGGAACGTCATCAAGACCGTGCAGGCCGGCCGTACCCAGGCCGTGCGCATCCCTGTGCCTGCGCTGGCTCACGCCTGAACTGACATGCAGCCCCTCGTCCAACGAGTACGTTGGCCGGTCCCCCGCGGGGACGGCGATACCTGCCGGTTCGACCGGCAGGTACGTCGCCCAACGCGGGCCGGCTTGGGAGCGGCCCGGCGCTCGGCCCGCAAATTTCAAGCGCCGCTACACGCGGCGGAGCAAATGACATGAGCACACAAACTTCATCCGTCTCCGGCCACCAGCGCATCGAGACCAGCAACCTGCTGATGATCGTGCTGGTGCTGCTGACCGTGCTGGTTGGCGGCGTCGTCGAGATCGTGCCGCTGTTCTTCCAGCGCTCCACCACCGAGGCCGCGCCCGGCCTCAAGCCCTACACGGCGCTGCAGCTGGCCGGCCGCGACATCTATCTGCGCGAGGGTTGCTACAACTGCCACTCGCAGATGATCCGCCCGCTTGCCGCCGAGACGCTGCGTTATGGCAAGTACTCCACGGCGGGCGAGTTCGTCTATGACCACCCCTTCCAGTGGGGCAGCAAGCGCACCGGGCCCGACCTGCATCGCGTCGGCGCCAAGTACAGCGACGACTGGCACCGCATCCACCTGAACAACCCACGCGACCTGGTGCCCGAGTCCAACATGCCGGCCTACCCCTGGCTGGTAAATGCACCGGTGGACGCAGCCGGCATGCCGGCGCGCCTCGCGGCGATGCGCATGCTGGGCGTGCCCTACACCGAGGCGGAGGTGAAGGCCTCCTCCCAGGACGTGACGGGCAAGACCGAGCTCGACGCGCTGGTGGCCTATCTGCAGGTGCTTGGCACCGCGAACAAGTAAGGAGCCCGCACCATGGGCATCAACGAACTCCGTGTGGCCGTGACTCTCGTGTCGCTGGCCGTCTTCCTCGGCATCATCGCCTGGGCCTGGCGCGGCCGCTTCGACGACGCCGCCCGCCTGCCCCTCGAAGGAGATGAGCAATGAGCGACTTCTTCAACGGCGGCTGGTCCCTCTTCATCGCCATTGGCACCATTGGCGGCCTCATCTTCTGCGGCATTCTGCTCATCATCGCCAGCCGCCGCCAGGTGATGGCCTCGGACAACACGACGGGCCACGTCTGGGACGAGGATCTGCGCGAACTCAACAACCCGCTGCCGGCCTGGTGGATGGGCCTGTTCGTGCTGACCATCGTCTTCTCCGGCATCTACCTGGCGCTCTATCCAGGGCTGGGCAACCAGGCCGGCAAGCTGGGTTGGACGAGCCTGGGCGAGCACGCCAACGACCTGGCACAGGCGCGCGCCACCATGGCGCCGGTCTATGCCGCCTTCGCCGACAAGACCCCGGAGCAACTCGCCAAGGATCCCAAGGCCCACGCCATTGGCGAGCGGCTGTTCGCCAACAACTGCGCGCAGTGCCACGGCGCCGACGCCAAGGGTTCCAAGGGCTTCCCCAACCTGACCGACACCGACTGGCTGTGGGGCGGCTCGCCCGAAACCATCACCGAGACCATCACCAAGGGCCGCGAGGGCAACATGCCCGTGATGG
Organism: Roseateles sp. P5_B10; assembly: GCF_056400485.1. Classification (NCBI taxonomy): domain Bacteria; kingdom Pseudomonadati; phylum Pseudomonadota; class Betaproteobacteria; order Burkholderiales; family Sphaerotilaceae; genus Roseateles; species Roseateles sp. P5_B10. Next base: position 2,242 of record NZ_JBFULE010000427.1, on the reverse strand, counting down.
CCCCGGCAGTGGGCGCGGCGGAGGATGTGCGCAACGTCGCCCACTACGTGCTGTCGCTGTCGGGCAGCCCGCACAACGCGCTCTACGCCCAGCTCGGCAAGCCCAAGTTCACCGCCTGCGCGGCCTGCCACGGCCCCGGCGGCCAGGGCAACCCGGCCCTGGGGGCGCCCAACCTGAGCGACAAGGTCTGGCTGCATGGCTGGGGTGAGGAAGCCGTCACGGCCATGGTCAACAACGGCAAGCACAACGTGATGCCGGCCCATGGCGAGCGGCTGACGCCCGAGCAGATCCGCGTGCTTGCGTCCTATGTCTGGGGTCTGTCGCAGTCGCAAGGCGTCATCGCTTCCCCCTGAGTCCCATGCCTGTTCCCTCCGCGCCCGGTCCGGGCGATGCCGTCCAAGTCATCCGCCTCTACAAGTCGGAGGACAAGATCCACCCGCGGTCGGTGGACGGCTTCTACGCCCGCTGGCGCTGGGCCATCGTCGCGCTGACCCAACTCGTGTTCTACGGCCTGCCCTGGCTCAGTTGGGGCGAGAGGCAGGCCGTGCTCTTCGACCTGGGCTCGCGGCGCTTCTACATCTTCGGCCTGGTGCTGTATCCGCAGGACTTCGTGTACCTCACGGGCTTGCTGATGATCTCGGCCTACGCGCTCTTCCTGTTCACCGCCGTGGCCGGGCGCCTGTGGTGCGGCTACGCCTGCCCACAGACGGTCTACACCGAGCTGTTCATGCTCATCGAGCGCTGGTTCGAGGGCGACCGCAACGCGCGGCTGCGGCTGCAAAAGGCGCCGTGGTCCTGGACCAAGCTCTGGCGCAAGGCGGGCAAGCAGTCCGCCTGGATCGCGCTGGGCCTGTGGACCGGCTTCACCTTCGTTGGCTACTTCACGCCCATCCAGACACTGGCGCGCGAGGTCCTCGCGTTCGGCATGGGACCGTGGGAAACCTTCTGGGTGCTGTTCTACGGCTTCGCCACCTACGGCAACGCCGGCTACATGCGCGAGCAGGTCTGCAAGTACATGTGCCCGTACGCGCGCTTCCAGAGCGCGATGTTCGACCGCGACACGCTGATCGTCAGCTATGACCCGGAGCGCGGCGAGCCGCGCGGCAAGAACGCGCAGCGCGGCAAGAAGGGCGAGGTGCGCAGCGCCGCCGCTCCCGTGGGGGACTGCATCGACTGCAACCTGTGCGTGCAGGTCTGCCCGACCGGCATCGACATCCGCGACGGCCTGCAGTACGAATGCATCGGCTGCGCGGCCTGCATCGACGTCTGCAACGGCGTCATGGACAAGATGGGCACCGCGCGTGGCCTCATCCGCTATGACACCGAGAACGGCCTGGAGCAGCGCCTGACGCGCGCGCAGCGCTGGCAGCACGTGCTGCGCCCGCGCGTGCTGATCTACACCGCCGTGCTGCTCGTCATCTGCACGGCCCTGATGTGGAGCCTGCTGTCGCGGCACAGCTTCCGCGTCGACATCGTGCGTGACCGCGCTTCGATGGCCCGACTCGTCGAGGACGGTTGGATCGAGAACGTCTACCGCCTGCAGGTCATGAACGCGACCGAGTCGCCCCAGCGCTACCGCATCGAAGCCGAGGGCCTGCCCGGCCTGGCGCTGACCCAGGCCGCCACCGTGGACCTGGGCCCCGCCGAGGCGCGCTGGGTGGCGGTGGCCCTGCGCGTGCCGCCCGAGACGGCGCAACAGCTCAAGGCTGGCGCCCATCCCATGCGCTGGCGCATCAGCCGTGTCGGCGATGGTGCCGGCGGATCGGCCGCCGAGACCGTCGTCGAGAAGTCCACTTTCGTGCTGCCGCGCTGACGGCGAGGAGAACCCCATGTCCGCCTTGAATACCTCTTCCGCCTGGCGCGAGCCCATGGTCTGGCTCGTGGTCGGCGGCCCGGCGATCGTCGTCGTCGCCAGCTTCTTCACGCTGGCGCTTGCCATCCGCCACCCCGACCCGCCGCTGGAGCTGCACCGCACCGCCCAGACTGCCGATGCCACCGAGCCCGCCGACCTGCGCGCCCGTGCCGGTGATGCGGTACCGGCCCTGGTCGCCCGCAACCATGCCGCCACGGGCACGGCGGGCCAGAAGAGATGAACGGCGCCGCCGGCCCCACGCGCATCAAGCGCTTTGCGATGGCCGTGGCCTGGTCGTCCTTCCTTGCGGCTGGCGTGCTGGAGGCCCTGGTGTTCGCCGTCGTCGACCCGGCCGACCTGCGCTGGTTTGGCACTGCGCCCGTGCAGTTG
>NZ_JBFULE010000426.1:0-4528 GCF_056400485.1 Roseateles sp. P5_B10 | reverse complement strand
CGCTGTCGTTCAGGTTCTGCGCGTGGGCGTGGCCTTGTGAGCCGTAGCCGATGATGGTGACGTTCTTGCCCTTGATGAGGCTGAGATCGGCGTCCTTGTCGTAGTAGACGTTCATGATGGGTCGCTCCAGGAAAAAACTGTGGTGTGTTGGGGTGAAGGCGGATCAGACGCGCAGGATGCGCTCGCCGCGGCCGATGCCGCTGGCGCCGGTGCGTACGGTTTCGAGGATGGACGCACGGTCGATCGCATCGATGAAGGCGTCGAGCTTGCCGGCGTCGCCGGTCAGCTCGATCGTGTAGGTCTTCTCGGTCACGTCGATGACGCGGCCACGGAAGATGTCGGCGGTGCGCTTGATTTCCTCGCGCTCCTTGCCGACGGCGCGCACCTTGATGAGCATCAGCTCACGCTCGGTGTAGTTGCCCTCGGTCAGGTCGACCACCTTGACGACCTCGATGAGGCGGTTCAGGTGCTTGGTGATCTGCTCGATGACCTCGTCGCTGCCCGTCGTCACGATGGTCATGCGCGAGAGGGACGGGTCTTCCGTCGGCGCGACGGTCAGGCTCTCGATGTTGTAGCCGCGGGCTGAGAACAGGCCGACGACGCGCGACAGCGCACCCGGCTCGTTCTCGATGAGCAAAGCAATGATGTGTTTCATGGGTTCTTCGTCCTTCGCGCTCTTCAGTGCCGCTGGCGGTAACCAGYGGACCTTGGCTGCGGGTTCGAGTGGAGTGGATCGCTGCGGGTGTCGGACTGCTTGCGCTTTTCAGCGGCAACCCCGGCTGGCGCGGTAACGCCAGCCAGAGCTGCCGATTTCAGGCGCTCACAGGTCTTCCGATCCCAGCAGCATCTCGGAAATGCCCTTGCCCGCCTTGACCATGGGCCAGACGTTCTCGGTCGGATCGGTGCGGATGTCCAGGAAGACGGTACGGTCGGTCAGGCGCATCGCTTCCTTCAGCGCGGGCTCGACGTCGCTGGGCTTCTCGACCAGGATGCCGACGTGGCCATAGGCCTCGGCCAGCTTCACGAAGTCGGGCAGCGCGTCCATGTAGCTGTGCGAGTAGCGGCCGCCGTAGTCCAGCTGCTGCCACTGCCGCACCATGCCCAGGTAGCGGTTGTTCAGCGAGACGATCTTGACCGGCGTCTTGTACTGGAAGCAGGTCGACAGCTCCTGGATGCACATCTGGATGCTGCCTTCGCCGGTGATGCAGAACACATCCGACTCCGGCTTGGCCAGCTTGATGCCCATCGCATAGGGCAGGCCCACGCCCATGGTGCCCAGGCCGCCGGAGTTGATCCAGCGGCGCGGCTGGTCGAACTTGTAGTACTGCGCGGCCCACATCTGGTGCTGGCCGACGTCGCTGGTGATGTAGGTGTCGCGGTCGCGGGTCAGCTTCCACAGCGTGTCGACGACCATCTGCGGCTTGATGACCTCGTCCGAGCCCTTGTAGACCAGGCAGTCACGGCCGCGCCATTCATTGATCTGATTCCACCATGCGTTGACGGCGTCCGCATCCGGCTTGGCCTGCGCTTCCTTCAGCTGGGCGATCAGCTCCTGCAGCACGTCCTTCACGTCGCCGACAATGGGAATGTCGACGCGCACGCGCTTGGAGATCGACGAGGGGTCGATGTCCACGTGGATGATCTTGCGCTCGACCGAACCGAAGTGCTTGGGGTTGCCGATGACGCGGTCATCGAAGCGCGCGCCCACGGCCAGCAGCACGTCGCAGTGCTGCATGGTCATGTTGGCCTCGTACGTGCCGTGCATGCCCAGCATGCCCAGGAAGCGCGGGTCGGTGCCGGGCATGGCACCCAGGCCCATCAGCGTGTTCGTGCAGGGGAAGCCCAGCATGTCGACCAGTTGGCGCAGCTCCGCCGTGGCTTCACCCAGGATGACGCCGCCGCCCGTGTAGATGTAAGGGCGCTTGGCCTGCAGCAGCAGTTGGACCGCCTTGCGGATCTGGCCGCTATGGCCCTTCTTGACCGGGTTGTAGGAGCGCATTTCGATGCGGTCCGGATAGCTGAACGTCGTCTTCGCGAGCGACACGTCCTTCGGAATGTCCACGACGACCGGGCCGGGGCGGCCGGTACGGGCGATGTGGAAGGCCTTCTTCAGCGTCAGCGCCAGGTCGCGCACGTCCTTCACCAGGAAGTTGTGCTTGACGATGGGGCGCGTGATGCCGACCGTGTCGCACTCCTGGAAGGCGTCCAGGCCGATGGCCGCGCTAGGCACCTGACCCGTGATGATGACCATCGGGATCGAGTCCATGTAGGCCGTCGCGATGCCGGTCACGGCATTCGTGACTCCTGGGCCCGAGGTGACCAGCGCCACACCGACTTCGCCGGTCGCCCGGGCAAAGCCGTCGGCGGCGTGTACGGCCGCCTGCTCGTGGCGCACCAGCACGTGCTGGATGCTTTCCTGCTTGTAGAGGGCGTCGTAGATGTAGAGCACCGCGCCGCCGGGGTAACCCCAGAGATGGCGCACCCCTTCGGCCTGCAGGCAGCGAACGAGGATCTCGGAGCCATTGAGCTCCGCGGTGGAATTGGGGGATTGGGAATTCGGCTGCGCCAGGGCGGCGCGCTTGATATCCGCGGCAGACATGTCCATTTTTAGAACCTTTGTGAATTTCTCTAACGAAAAACCATTGGTGTCCCTCTTCTCGCCCTCGTGAAGCGGATTTGGAACCTGCGCGATCAACAGATGGAGCCCCAGTCGGGCGGCCACTGAGAGACCATTGACTCTTTGTGCGAAGCAACATTATGCCGAGCAAAATCGTGTGAGCCTTCGTATCAGACGAATGCCATAATCCGAGCTGCCGCCCGGACCTGCCTCCCCGCCTTGGCCACCGACAAAGAACTCAACGATTTCCTGCGTACCGTCGACCGCCGCGCCTTCAAGCGCACGGCCTACGTGGTTCGAGACGACGATGCCGCCCTGGACATCGTCCAGGACGCCATGATCAAGCTGGCCGAGAACTATTTCGACCGCCCCGCGGCCGAGTTGCCGCTGCTGTTCCAGCGCATCCTGTCGAACGCGACGATGGACTACTTCCGTCGCCAGAAGACGCGCCGGGCCGTCATGACAAATATGTCGGAGTTCGAGGGCGGCGGCGATGGCGACGGTGATTTCGACCTGCTGGAGATCCTTGAAACCCAGGAAGGCGCCATGGGCGCCTTGAGCGCCGCGGATGAGGTCAGCCGGGCGCAGATCTTGCAGCGCATCGAGACGGAAGTCGAACAGCTGCCGACGCGTCAACGCGAAGCCTTCCTGCTGCGTTACTGGGAGGAACTGGATGTTGCAGAGACCGCGTCTGTGATGGGTTGCTCGGAAGGCAGTGTCAAAACTCACTGTTCCCGCGCCGTCCATTCGCTGGCGAAGTCGCTCAAGGCCAAGGGGATCACGCTATGAAGTCGCCGTCGAAATTTTCCACCTTCCCTGCCGACCTGGATGCTCGCGTCACGCGTTTTGGCCTGCGTGTCGCTGCTGGCCTGACCGAGCGCAACGCCACACTGCCGCATGACGTGTCCGAACGTCTGCGCTTCGCACGTGAGCAAGCCTTGGCCCGCGCCGCCCAGGCCCGCGCTGCGCGCACCTCGGTAAGCACGGCCAGCCCTGGGGTGGTGCAGATGGGTTCGACGCTGGCCCTGAGCGGCGGCCCGCGCGGTGCCGGCGGCAACAACGGCCTATGGTCCAAGCTTGCGTCCGCCCTCCCGCTGCTGGCGCTGCTGGCCGGGCTGCTGTTGATGCAACAAGGCCAGATCCATGAACAGATCGTCGCCGCCGCTGAGGTGGACACGGCGCTGCTCAGCGACAACCTGCCGCCCTCCGCCTTCAGCGATCCGGGCTTCGCCGAATTCCTGAGAGACGGTCAAGAATGACCGGATGCCCATGAGCCGAGCCGCGCGGAGGCCTCCCGCCCCTCTCCGCCCGTTGATTGCCATGCTGCTCACCGCAGCGGGGTTTTCTGCTTTTGCGCAGACACAAGACGCGGCTTCGGCGCCAGATGCCATTGCAGCAAGCGCGGCCATCTCCCCTCCCGCAGTTCGACCGGCAGCACCTGTCATGTCGCCGGTCTCCGCGCTGGCCGCCGCACCGACCTGGCAGGCACTGACGCCAGCGCAGCGCGACCTCCTCGCACCGCTGGCGAAGGACTGGGACAAGCTCGGCCCCAACCAGCGCAGCAAGTGGCTGAATGCGACGCCGCGTCTGGCCGTGCTGCCGCCTGCCGAACTCAACCGCCTGCATGAACGCATGCGTGACTGGGCCAATCTGACGCCGGGCGAGCGAGTCGATGCCCGCATCGGCTTCCAGGTGGCCAAACAGGTGGATTCCGAGCAGCGTCAGGCCAAGTGGGAGGCCTACCAGGCGCTGCCCCAGGAAARACRCCAGGAGCTTGCCGACAAGGCCGTTGCGCGCCGTCAGGCCCAGACCAAGGCCGCCAGCCCGGTGGCCAAGCCGCTGACTGCGGTGCCCAAGTCCAATATCGTGCCCGCGGCGCCCAAGCTCGTCACGCCGACACCCGTGACAGGC
>NZ_JBFULE010000425.1:0-4529 GCF_056400485.1 Roseateles sp. P5_B10 | reverse complement strand
GTTCTGCGCGCTCTTCTCGGCCATGCGGTCCAGCGCCGCGAGCTTGGCGACACCGAGTTTGTAGAGGCCGGGCAGGCTCAGCACGATGCCGGCGTCCACGAGTTGCTCGACCAGCTTGTCGCCCAGGCCTTCGATGTCCATCGCGCGGCGGCCGGCGAAGTGCAGCATGGCCTGCTTGCGCTGGGCCGGGCAGAACACGCCGCCCGAGCAGCGGTGGTCCATGCCGCCGCGCTCGCGCACGACCTCGCTTTTGCAGACGGGGCAGGCGCGCGGCATGTGGAAGTTGGGGACGTAGCTGGCGCGCTCGCCGGGCACGCGGCCGACGACCTCGGGAATCRCGTCGCCGGCGCGGCGGATGATGACCTTGTCGCCGACGCGCACGCCCTTGCGGCGCATCTCGAAGACGTTGTGCAGCGTGGCGTTGCTGACGGTCGTGCCACCGACGAACACCGGGTCCAGCCGCGCCACCGGCGTCAGCTTCCCTGTCCGACCCACCTGCACGTCGATGGCCAGCAGCGTCGTCACCTGCTCCTGGGCCGGGTATTTGTGGGCCACGGCCCAGCGCGGCTCGCGGGTCTTGAAGCCGAGCCTCTGCTGCAGCTCGCGGGAATTGACCTTGTAGACGACACCGTCAATGTCGAACGGCAGGTCGTCACGCGCAGCCGCCACGCGCTGATGGAATTCGACCAGGCCCGCCGTACCGGCTGCGACCGTGCGCAGCTTGTTGACGGGCACGCCGAAGTCGGCCAAGGCATCGAGCAGACCCGACTGCGTCGCCGGCAGCGCCCAGCCCTGCACGTCGCCGATGCCATAGGCGTAGAAGCTCAGCGGCTTGTCGCGGGCCTGGCGCGAGTCGAGCTGGCGGATGGCGCCGGCGGCCGTGTTGCGCGGGTTGACGAAAGTCTTGTCGCCCTTGGCGCGCTGGCGCTCGTTCAGCGCCTCGAAGGCGTCGCGTCGCATATAGACCTCGCCGCGCACCTCCAGCACCGGCGGGGCGTCACCTTTCAAGCGCAGCGGGATCTGGCCGATGGTGCGCACGTTGTGCGTGACGTCCTCGCCCGTCTCGCCGTCGCCGCGCGTGGCGGCCTGCACCAGCACGCCGGCTTCAAAGCGCAGGTTGATGGCCAGGCCGTCGAATTTCAGTTCGGCGTTGTAGTCGACCAGTGCGTCGCCCTCCTTCAGCCCCAACTCGCGGCGTACGCGGGCGTCAAAGGCGATGGCTCCGCCTTCGGTCGTGTCGGTCTCGGTCGTGATCGACAGCATGGGCACGACATGGCGCACCGGCGTCAGCCCCGGCAGCACGGCGCCGATGACGCGCTGGGTGGGCGAGTCCGCCGTCAGCAGCTCAGGATGGGCGGCCTCGAGGGCCTGCAGCTCGGCAAAGAGCTTGTCGTACTCGGCGTCCGGCAACTCGGGCGCATCGAGCACGTAGTACTGGTGGGCGTGATGGTTCAGCTGGGCGCGCAGATCGGCGGCGCGGGAGGCGGGGGCGGCGGTCATGGGGGCATTTTGTCGCGGTCGGACAATCCGTCGCATGAGCTCCCGTGTCGATTTCCTGCACGCCGGCCCCGCTGTCGGTTTCGACCAGCCCTTCGAGATGCTGGCCGCCTGCCACGAGCGCGTGCGCCGCAGCCTGGACCTGCTGCAGCGCCTGCATGCACATGTCCAGCAGCATGGCGTGGACGCCCAGGCGCGCGACGCTGCGGCCGATGTGCTGCGCTATTTCGACCGCGCCGGCCCGGCTCACCACGAAGACGAGGAGCGCCATGTGCTGCCGCGGCTGCGCAGGGCTGGCCTGACGGATCTGGCCGATCGACTGCACGCCGATCACGTCGAGATGGGGCGAATGTGGGCGCTGTTGCGCGAGCCTCTGCTCGCATGGACCGGCGGAAGAACCGCGCCTCTTGATGCCAACTTGTTACTTAACTACACAACTCACTATCAGGCCCATTTGGCAGCCGAAGACGATCAAGCATTCCCCATCGCCCAGTCCCATCTGGACAAAGCATCCCTCTCCAAGATTGGAGAAGAGATGGCATCGCGTCGGAAATCGCTCTGAGTCACCTCGCCGCCGCCGAATGTTCTAGGGATTTTGCTCGTTGATTGGTAGTTTTCCTACATTTAAATTACCGCCGTCTGTCTAGAGTCGCAGCACTTTCCTGAACGGGAAAGGCGGCCAGGGCAAGCAGTCGATTGGCCGAACCCAGCCGCCCCATGACGAGGGCGGCGGTCGACCACATGACGGAGACACACCCATGCCATCGCTGCTGCCCGCGAGCTTCCGACTCGCCCCTTCGCTCTCGTTCGCGCTCGCACTGAGCGCCGCCCTCGCCTCACCGGCCCACGCGCTGAACCCCAACTCGACATCGGTCCAGATGTTCGAGTGGTCATGGCCCGACATCGCCACCGAATGCACCCAATGGCTGGGCCCCAAGGGCTTTGGCGGCGTGCAGATCTCGCCGCCCGGCGCGTCCAAGAACGCCAATGGCTGGTGGGGCGTCTACCAGCCCGTCAACTACACCAACCTGACCAGCCGCATGGGCACGCCTGGGYAGCTGCAGACCATGATCAACACCTGCCACACGGCCGGTGTGCGGGTCTATGCGGACATCGTCGTCAACCAGATGGCCGACGGCAGCGGCACGGCCACCGACGGCTCGACCTGGAACGCGGGCACGCTGAGCTACCCGTTCTTCAGCGCCAGCGACTTCCACGCCAACTGCAACATCAACGACGGCGACTACAACTCGCCGTCGGGCCGCAGCAATGTGCAGAACTGCCGCCTGGGCGGCCTGCCGGACCTCGCCACCGAAAGCAGCTATGTGCAGGGCCAGATCGTCAACTACCTGAAGGCCCTGCTGGCCATGGGTGTGGATGGCTTTCGCATCGATGCGTCCAAGCACATGCCGGCCAGCGCCTGGACGTCGATCATGAACGCCGTGAAGGCCGCCTACCCGACGACGCTGCAGGGCGAGCCGATCTGGGTCACGCAGGAGATCATCAACGACGGCGAGGTGGACCGGCCGAGCTACTTCCCCGTAGGCACGCTCAACGAGTTCCAGTTCACGTCGGCCATGCGCGATGTCTTCCGCAACAACAACGGCCTGAACCTCGCGAGCATCCCGAGCGTCATGGGCACCTGGGGCAACTGGGGCGGCAGCTGGGGCTTCATCCAGCCGCAGAACGCGACCGTCTTCATCACCAACTGGGACACCGAGCGCAACGGCGGCTCGCTGAACATCAACAACAACGGCGGCGCCGATGCCGGTGGCCAGCGGTACACGCTGGCGCACGTCTTCATGCTCGCCCAGGGCTATGGCGAGGCCCAGCTCTATTCGGGCTTCAAGTTCACCGACACCGGTGCCGACCGCCCCAGCGCCAGCCCCTATAGCGGCGGCGCGCCACAGATCAACGTCGTCTGGGACTTCGCCCACCGCTGGACGCCGCTGGCGAACATGGTGGCCTTCCGCAATGCCAGCCTCGGCCAGGCGCAGCAGAACTGGATCGTCGGCAACAACGGCAACCAGATCGCCTTCAGCCGCGGCAATGTGGGCTTTGTCGCGCTGAACAACAGCGGCAGCGCCTGGACGCGCAGCTTCGCCACGGGCCTTCCCGCCGGCACCTACTGCAACGTCATCAACGGCACCAAGAACGCCGCCGGCACCGGCTGCACGGCCGACTCGGTGACGGTGGATGCCAGCGGCAACGCCAGCATCACRGTGCCGGCRAACAGCGGCAGCCCCACGCCGGCCGTGGCCCTCTACACGGGCCAGAAGACCAGCGGCGGCGGCGGCGGCAGCTGCGCCGTGACCTTCACGATCGCCAACGCCAACACGGTGATGGGCGAAAACCTGCGCGTCGTCGGCAATGTCAGCGGCCTCGGCGCCTGGGCGCCCGGCTCGGGCTTTGCACTGACCATCCAGGGCTCGGGTGCCAACGTACCGTGGAGCGGAACCGTCAGCCAGCCCGCCGGCACGGCGATTCAATACAAGTATGTGAAGTGGAACGGCTCGTCGGCCGTCTGGGAAAGCAATCAAGCCACCGGCAGCGGCAACCGCGAGTTCACGAGCTGCGCCAGCGGTTCGCAGGCTCGCAGCGACGGCAACTTCAAACCCTGACGGCAGGCGCTACCGCGGTGATCATGACCTGGTCGACCCGGTAGCTGTCCACGTCAACCACCTCGAAGCGCCAGCCTTCCCACTCGACGACATCGGTGCGCCGCGGAATGCGGCGCAGCATGACCATCAGGAAGCCGGCCAAGGTGTCGTAGGTGCCGGCATGCGGCCAGCCCTCGATGCCCAGCGACCGCTCGACATCCGGGATGGGCGTGATGCCATCGGCCAGGAAGGAACCGTCCTCGCGGCGCACGATCTGTTCCTCGTCGTGCGGCGCGACCAGGCTGCCCATCACCGTGTTCATCACGTCGTTCAGCGTGATGACGCCCACCACGCGGCTGTACTCGTTGACGACGACGGCGAAGTCCTCGTGCGCCTCGCGGAACTGGGTCAGCATCTCGGACAGCGTCAGCC
>NZ_JBFULE010000424.1:0-4541 GCF_056400485.1 Roseateles sp. P5_B10 | reverse complement strand
GTCTCCGACAGCGGCGTGCGCCTGACCTGGCTGCCAGGCCAGCTTCCCCAGAACATCGTCTTCAGGCCCATCCCATGAAGCAGCTCTTCCTTCTCTTCCCRGGAAAACGCCGGGCCGCCCCAAGTTTTCTCGCTCCCCTCGGGGGGCGGACGACGTTCCACGTCGTCCTTGGGGCATTTGTGACTGTGCTGCTCGTGGCCTGCGCCAATCCGGCGTTGCGCCAGGCCGAAGACCTCGGCCGCAGCAACCAGTGGCCGGCCGCCCTGCGTGTGCTGGACGATGCCCGTGCCAAGGACCCGAACGACCCGCAATTGCGCGCCGCCCAGGTGCGCGCCCGCGAACAGGCCACGGCCCGCCTCATCCTGCAGATCGAAGCCCTGCGCGGCGCCGGGCGTTGGGACGAGGCTTCGGCCTTGCTGAGCCAGTTGGCTCTGGCCGACGCCAAGCACCCGCGCCTGGTCGCCTTGACCACCGAGGTGGAGCGCAGCCGCCGCCAGGATGCCCAGCTGGCCACCGGCCGCGCGGCGCTGAAGGAGGGCCGCCTTGAGCGCGCTGAAGGCGTGGCCCGCGAGATCCTGGCCGAGTCGCCCCAGCATCCCGGCGCCCGCCTGCTGGCCAGCCAGGTCGCCCAGGCGCGGCCGCTGGAAGCGGCGGTCGGCGAGCTGGGCCCGGCCTTCCAGAAGCCCGTCACGCTGGAGTTCCGCGAGGCGCCGCTGCGCCAGGTCTTCGAGGCGCTGTCCCGCTCCAGCGGCGTCAACTTCGTCTTCGACAAGGACGTGCGCGCCGATGCCCGCGTGACCGTGTTCCTGCGCAACGTGACGATGGACGAGGCCATGCGCGTCATCCTCGGCACCCAGCAACTGGACCGCAAGCTGCTCAACGAAACCTCGGTGCTGATCTTTCCCAACACGGCCGCCAAGCAGCGCGAGCACCAGGAGCTGATCACCCGCACCCTCTACCTGACCAACGCCGACGTGAAGCAGGTGCAGGCCATGGTGCGCACGATTGCCAAGGTGCGCGACATCCACATCGACGAGCGCCTGAACCTGCTCATCGTGCGCGACACGCCCGAGGTGCTGAGACTGGTGGAAAAGCTCATCGCCTCGGTCGACCTGCCCGAGCCCGAAGTGATGCTCGAGGTTGAGGTCATGGAACTGGCTACCGACCAGGTCGACTCGCTGGGCCTGCAGTGGCCGGAGGAATTGCAGGTGGGCATCAGCGACGCGACGGGTGCGATCCCGTCGCGCGTCTTCATCGGCGGCAAGAACCCCATCAACTTCCGCGCCAGCATCGCCAACCCTACTGTGATCGCCACGCTGCGCGGCACGGCGGGCAACTCCAACATCCTGGCCAACCCCAAGATCCGCGTGCGCAACCATGACAAGGCCAAGGTTCACATCGGCCAGAAGCTGCCGGTGTTCACGACGACGACCAACTTCACCGGCTCCACCTCCGTCGCGGCCTCGGTCAGCTACCTGGACGTCGGCTTGAAGCTTGACGTCGAGCCCACCATCCAGCTCGACAACGACGTCGTCATCAAGATCGGCCTGGAAGTCAGCAACCTGATCCGCCAGGTCACCGGCCCCGGCGGCACGACGGCCTACGAAATCGGCACCCGCAACACCTCCACCGTGCTGCGCCTGGCTGACGGTGAGACGCAGGTGCTGGCCGGCCTCATCAACGACGAGGACCGCAAGAGCGGCACCGGCATCCCGGGCCTGTCGCGCATCCCCGTGCTGGGCCGCCTGTTCGGCACCCAGACCGACACGCGCAACAAGACCGAGGTGGTGTTGCTGATCACGCCGCGCGTGGTACGCAACCTGGCCGTGCCCGATGCGTCCCTCACACGCCTGGCCAGCGGCACCGATGCCAGCCCCGGCGCCTTCAGCAGCCTGCTGCGGCGCGATGCCCGGGTCGGTGTGGCGCCCAGCAGTGGCGGCGCCGCCGCGCCGGCCGCGCAAGCGCAGCCCAGCGCGGCCCCTGCCGAGGCCCTGCTGAAGCTGGACGTGACGCCGCAGATCCCGGCCGGCGGTACCGTCTCGGTCGCGCTGAAGAACGACAGCGGCCTGCAGATCAAGGGCGAGCTGGAATACGACGCGGCCAAGCTCACACCGGCCCAGCCCCTGCAGGGCGTCACGCCCGGGCGCTATCCCGTCGAGCTGGCGCCACGCGGTGAACGCGTCGTCGCCTTCCGCGCCCTGCCGCCGGCGGCCGGCCAGGTGCTCAACATCGGCGTCAGCTCGCTGTCGGCCAGCGGACTGAATGGCGAATCGGCATCGGTGCGACTTGAAGGCTCGGGCCTGCTGACCGTCGAGGCGGTAAGGTGAAACTGCCCCTCGCCCTGCTTCGCGCCGCTGAACGCGGGCGAATCCGGTCGGTCCCCCGAGGGGACGGCGATGCTTGCCGGCTTGACCGGCCAGCATCGCCAGAACGGGCCGGCTTGGGAGCGGCCCGGCGCTCGGCCCGCGGGCGTCACGCGGGTTTTGTTCGTGGCTTTACGCTGATCGAGATGCTGGTCGTGCTGGCCATGCTGGGCGTGCTCGCGTCTGCCGCGCGGCCCTTGCTCGAGATGTCGGTGCAGCGCAGCCGCGAGCACGAGCTGCGCCAGTCGCTGCGCACGTTGCGCGAGGCGCTTGACGCCTACAAGCGCGCCACCGAGACCGGCAGCATCGTGCAAAGCCCCGAGGACAGCGGCTACCCACAGAAGCTGCAGCTGCTGGTCGACGGCGTGGCCGATGCCAAGTCGCCCAACGGCCGCAAGATCTATTTCCTGCGCCGCCTGCCGCGCGACCCCTTCGCGCCTGCAGAGCTGAGCGCGGCCGAGACCTGGGGCCTGCGCGCTTACGACAGCCCGCCCGACGACCCGCGTGCGGGCAAGGACGTGTTCGACGTCTATTCGCGCTCGGAGCGCAAGGCGCTGGATGGTTCGCGGCTGAAGGACTGGTGATGGCCAGGCAACGCGGCTTCACCCTCATCGAACTGATCGTCGTCATGGCCATCGTGGCACTGCTGGCGTCCATTGCCGCGCCGCGCTACTTCACATCGCTGCACAAGAGCAAGGAGACGGCCCTGCTGCAGTCGTTGACGACGATGCGCGATGCCATCGACCAGTACGCCGCCGACAAGGGCCGGTATCCCGAGTCGCTGCAGGAGCTGGCCGCGGCGCGCTATATCCGCGGCATTCCCGAGGACCCGCTGACCGCCAGCCGCGAGACCTGGATCGAGCTGCCGCCACCGACTGAGATGCAGGCCAGCGGCCGGGTCTGGGATGTGCGCAGCGGCGCCGCCGGGCGCTCGGCGGACGGCAGGCTCTATGCGGACTGGTAGCAGCCGCACGCGGGGCTATTCCTACCTCGCGGTGCTCTTCCTCGTCGCGTTGACCGCGGCGGGCCTGGCAGCCCTGGGCCAGGCCTGGAGCACGGCGGCCCAGCGCGAGCGCGAGCGGGAGCTGCTGTTCCGCGGCGGCGAGATCGCGCGCGCCATCGTGGCCTATGCGGCGGCCACGCCCAACCCGCCGCAGCAATACCCGCGCAGCCTGGACGACCTGCTCATCGACAACCGCGTACCGAAGCCGCGGCGCCATCTGCGCCGCGCCTATGAGGACCCCTTCACCGGCAAGGCGGACTGGGAGCTGGTGGCCGAACCCGGCCAGCCCGGCGCGTTCAGTGCCGTGCGCAGCCGCTCTGAGCATGCGTTGCTGCGCGAGGTTGGCCCGGACGGCTTGCCGGTCCGGATTGCGCGCGACCTGCTCTTCTCGCCACGCACCGTGGCCAACCTGCAACTGCCCGCCGACCCCGCTTCGGCTGCCTCAGCGGCCAGTGGCGCGTCAAGGTGATTTGTCCTATGAAATTTCATACGGGTTAGTCAAGTCTGCTGACTCGGTGAATACCCGTTCCCCCCTTGCTTGGATGCCGGGCAACTGGGGATGGCCGTGAAATCCTGCTCGCACAGAATCGGCCGCCTAAATGGACGCTTTGTCCATTGGCAGGACATCAACACGGCCCACGCCGTCGACGATGCCGCGGTGCCTTCGGCGCTGCCCCGCCTGCTCGGTAGATTCAACTGATCAAAGAAAGTGGGTAGTTAAATGAAGAAGGTATTGACCTTGGTCGCGCTGGCCGCGGCCGCATTCACGGCGTCGATGGGCGCCCAGGCGGGCGTGCTGCGCTCGACCATCGATTTCGAGACGCCGATCGACGGCTCGCCCTTCCTGTCGTACCCGGGTTTGCCGCTGCTGGGCAATGGCGACGAGTTCTATCAGCCGGGTATCGCCGGCCACACGATGTTCTTCGACCCGTTCTCCAACAGCGCCCTTGCGCAGCCGGCAGATCTCGTTGGCGTGATGGCCGCAGGTGCGGATTGCTTTGGTGCGCAGTGCCCCGTGAACAACGCCAGCACCTACATCGGCCTGCTGGATGACGCCGTGCTGCTGTTCGGCGCCAACGACGGCTTCCGCTTCTCAATCAAGAGCTTCAAGGCAAGCTTCATCGGCAATGGCGACCCCATCGCCGCGACCCCCGGCTTCGTACGCCTGCAAGGTG
>NZ_JBFULE010000423.1:0-4544 GCF_056400485.1 Roseateles sp. P5_B10 | reverse complement strand
GGTCATGCCCGTCGCGCGGCGGCCGTTGCGCCATTCGTTGAAGTCGGCCGAATCGGCCAGCATCGAAAAGGACAGCGGCGATTTCGGGCCGAGGACGAGACCGAGCGCGATCTGCAGCGCATACATCAGCGCGATCTGATCGGCGTCGACGAACAGGAAGGCCATCGACAGCACGGTGGAAGCGAGCATCAACCCGATCAGCAGCTTGCGCTTGTCGATGAAGCGAGTGAGGAAGGGCGTGCACGCCGTGCCGGCCGCCGCGGCCAGCAGGTAGGCCGGCATGAAGGTGGCCAGAAGCTCGGGCCGGTTGACCACGTACTTGAAGTAGTAGGCCGCGCTGGTCATGCGCAGCGTGATGCTGAGCATGATGATCAGCGCCAGGAAGAACAGCAGGATCCAGGGCAGGTTGCTGCGCAGGTCGGCCAGGTCCTGGCGCACGCTGGAGGGCTCGGCCTGTACCGGCTGGACGCGCTCGGTCGTCGCGCTGAAGGTGAAGGCGAAGATCAGTGCGGCGGCAACGCCCCAGAACACCATGGTCAGCGTCCAGCCCAGGGCTGGGTCGCCACCGCCGAACCAGCCCACCAGCCGGGGCGACACGGCCGTGACGAGGGTGCCGCCCGCAAAGCCGCAGACGAAACGGGACGCGTTGACAGCATTGCGCTCCCGCGCGTCGCCCGAGATCACCCCCGACAAGGCGCTGTAGGGCAGGTTGACGCTGGTGTAGACCGTCATCAAGAGCAGGTAGGTCACGTAGGCCCACACCAGCTTGCCCGTGGGGCCGAAGTCGGGCGTGGAATAGGTCAGCACACCGATCACGGCCAGCGGCAGCGGCATGAACAGCAGATAGGGCCGGAACTTGCCCCAGCGCGTCTGCGTGCGGTCGGCGAAGGCGCCGATCATGGGGTCGGTGAAGGCGTTGAAGATCTTGATGACGAACAACATCGTCGCGGCGGCGGCTGCGGTGATGCCGAACACGTCGGTGTAGAAGATCAGCAGGAAGGTCGAGATGTTGGTCCAGTAGAAGTTGAACCCCATGTCGCCCAGGCCGTAGCCGACGATCTCGCGCCGAGTGAGCGGGCGCGCGCTCATGCTGTGCTCTGCAACCAGGCGAACACCTGCGCCYGCAACTGGTCCAGCGGGGCGAGTGCATCTAGGTGCAGCACGCCCGGCTCGCCGACGGGCGACTCCAGCGTCTCGAACTGGCTGTCGACCAGGCTGACGGAGAAGAAATGGCCGCCGCGTGCCTCGATGCGACGGCGGGCCTCGGCCCGGTCGACATCCAGGAAGGCGAAGCGCAGGCCCGGTGAGGCTTGGCGGAGCTGGTCACGGTAGCGGCGCTTGAGCGCTGAGCATGCGGCCATGGCGCCTAGCGGGTGGCAACGCAGTTGCTCGCACAGCGCGGCGAGCCAGCCGGCGCGGTCATCGTCGGTCAGCGGCTGGCCCTGGGCCATCTTGCGGCGGTTGGCCTCGCTGTGGAAGTCGTCGCCCTCCAGCCAGACACGGCCGGCTCTATGAGCGACGGCAGCGCCCAGCGCGGATTTACCGCTGCCGGCGACGCCCATGAAGACGAGGGATTCGGGCGCAAGGTGGGTCATGGGGCGCGAGCGAGAGCGGATCTGAGGGCTTTGGATAGCGCTATCCTAATGTCAATGCCGCCTATGACGCTCCGTGTTTTCCCGCCGCAGCCTTCGCGCCGAGCGTCAGAGTACCGCGCGCAGCCTGTCGTAGCCGCTGCGGCTGACGGGAATGCGCTTGCCATTCCTCATGCGCGCGACGTGGGCGTCGCTGTCCGTCTTCTCCAGAGCCTGCAGCGCCGTGAGGTTGATGATGAAGGAGCGGTGTACGCGCACGAAGCGGCTGGGGTCGAGCTGGGCCTCCAGGTCCGAGATGCGCTGGGCCTTCAGGTGGTCGCGGCCGGCGCTGTGGAAGGCGACGTTGTCGGCCTGGGCCTCGATGTAGTCGATGGCGTCGACCGCCAGCACCTGCATGCCCCCGCTGCGCTCGGCGTCGCGTACGAGCACACGGCTCAGCGCCTGCGGCGAGACGAGTTTGTCCAGCCCGGGCTGAGCCTGACCTAGCAAGCGGCGCGCGCGTGTCAGCGCGGTGTCGAAGCGGGGCTGGTTGAAGGGCTTGAGCAAATAGTCCACCGCATGCAGCTCGAAGGCGCGCATGGCGTGCTGGTCATGTGCCGTCGTGAAGATGACGCCGTCGCGCCGGCCGGTCAGCTCCAGCACTTCGAGGCCCGTCAGGCGCGGCATCTGGATGTCGAGAAAGACGAGGTCGGGCTTGAGCTCGGTGATGGCGCGGGCGGCGTCCAGGCCGTTATCGGCCTCGGCGGCTATGGCGATGTCGGCGTGGGCCTTCAGGAACTCGCGCAGCAGGCGGCGGGCCAGGGGTTCGTCGTCGGCAATGAGGGCTTGCAGCGTCATGGCGTCTCGTTCTCGAATGGAATGCTGATCTCGACCGCGAAGCCCTCGCGCGTCGCGCCCCAGCTCACACGGGCACGGTCGCGGTACTGCGCGGCCAGCCGCTCGCGCAGATGGCGCAGGCCCTGGCCCAAACCAGCCTCGCGCGTGGGTTCGGCGGGCACGGGGTTGCGCACGGCCAGGTGCAGCCAGCCGTCGCGCACCAGGGCTTGGATCTGCACGAGGCCGCCCTCGTCCAGCGCGCGCAGGCCGTGCTTGAGGGCGTTTTCGACCAGGGGCTGCAGCGTCAGCGGCGGCAGCAGGCCGGCCAGGGTCTCGAGCGGCGCATCAATGGCGCTGCGCAGCTTGTCGCCCAGGCGTTGGCGCTCGATGGCGAGGTAATGGCCGATGAGGTCGAGCTCGTCCTCCAGGCGGATGCGCTCGCGGCCGGCCAGCGCCAGGGTCTGCCGGAAGAACTGGGCCAGGTCGATGCTCATCTGCCGCGCGCCAGCGGGGTCGAAGCTGGTCAGCGCGCTGATGGAGTTCAGGCTGTTGAAGAGGAAATGCGGGTCGATCTGCAGGCGCAGCAGCTGCAGCTCCATGTCGCGGGCCAGCAGCCGCGCCTCGGCCTCGCGGGTGGCGGAGGCTTGCGCGGATTCGACGGCCAGCAGCAGGTCGTGGGCCAGCACCGACAGCGTCAGCAGGATGAGATTGGCCAGCAGCAAGAAGCCCCAGGTCGCCGGGGTCATCGTGACCAGGCCGGCCGGGCGGCCGAGGGCGAGGCCCGCTGCATTCCAGCCTGCCGCGAGTGCGAGCGCCGCGCCGCCGAGCAGCAGCACGGCCGCAATCCGTGCAGCCAGTGCCCGCGGCCAGCGGCCGGCACCGAAGGGCTGGCTGCGGCAGAGGTGATACAGCGACAGTGCGACAAAGCTCAGCACTGTGCTCAGCGGCAGCGCCCAGGCCAAGGCCCAGGCGAAGTCGACCGGGCCTTGCCTGCCCAGCAGCGCGGCCAGCGCCGTGCCGGCCAACGCGGCGGCCAGCAGGCAGGCGGCCAGGCCGCGCCGGTGCACCAGCAGCGGGTGCACTTCAGTTCTTGACTTCGACGCCGCCGAACATCGCGTCGCCCCGCAGCACGAGGCGTTGCGTCGGGTTCATGGGCGGCACCGTACGGTCCTCCACGCCGCCCAGCGTGGGCGCGATGTCGACAATGACTTGCCAGTCGCGCGGCACGCGCAGCTCGACACCGCTGAAGCGGGCCGAGATCTCGAGCACGGCCTCAGGGCCCTCGATCGCGGCCTGGCGCAGGTCGAGCTCGACGCCGCCGAAGGTCACGTCGATGCGGCCGCCCTTGAAGGCGCGCGAATCGTTCTGCTGGCGGATGGCGCTGAAGCTTGCGTCGATGGCAATGCGGTCGCCGTGCTCGAGCGTCGACGGCGTGTCGGCGCAAGCCCCTGCTCCGCGGTAGCGCGGGAACATGCCACGCGCCAGGATGGACAGGCCAGCCAGGATGATGAAGACGGGCCACCAGTCGCGCAGCCGGATGCTGACGAGGTCCAGGTTCTGTGCGGTCATCACGGCGCCGACGATGACCAGGGCGATGCCGAACAGCCAGTTGCCCGCGTGGCGTGGCCAGACGATGCGACTCAGCCCGAACAGCACCAGGGCCAGCGGCCAGAAGGTGCGCAGCAGCGGCATGCCGAAGACATGGAGGTTGTCCAGCAGGGCCAGCGTGCCGATGCCGATAACGCCCAGCCCGAAGACGACGCGGTGTGCCGGGTGGTACGGCGGGCGATGGCGGATGCGGTTGGGTCTCATGGTGCGGTTCTCGACTTGCGATGGCATGAGTAGACACGCCCGTCGCAACCGGCGAGCCGCCGAATCGGCGAATCGACGCCAGCCGGCGACGAATCAACAGCCGGGTTCGCGAATGTCGGAAAGGAGAAAGCCCGGTGCACTTGCGCCGGGCAAAGAAAAAGCCCGGTGCGGGTGCACCGGGCTTTCGGGAGGCGAGAGCCTGAGGATCAGGCGGCGCGCTTGGCGGCGCGGGTCGCGGTCTGCGTGGCCTTGACGGCTTGGCTGGTCGCGGCCTGGAAGTTGGACTCGGCCACTTCAACGGCTTGCTTGGTGGCCTTCTGGACC
>NZ_JBFULE010000422.1:0-4547 GCF_056400485.1 Roseateles sp. P5_B10 | reverse complement strand
GCAATGATGTCCAGCGGGATGGCCACCCACATGTTCAACAGCCCCAGGCCGGTGGGCGCCGGCAGGTAGAGGTAGAGCATGCCGATGGACGGCACGAAGGCCAGCGAGTACAGGTAGGTGATCTTCAGGAAGGCGACCACCGGATGACCGGCGTTGGGCGTCACCGTCTTCAGGTTGTTCATGCCGAACCAGCACAGCGCGGCCAGCGGCACCAGCGACAGCACCCAGGCGAAGCCGGCGTTCTGGATCCAGGTCTGCGTGCCGGCCGGGATCTTGCCGAAGATCCAGCCGCTGGCCTTCACCAGCGTCATCGGGTCGCCGCTCAGACCGAAAAAGCTGACCGTCATCACCAGCGGAATGACGACCTGCATCGTCGTCACGCCGAAGTTCCCGAGGCCCGCGTTCAGGCCCAGCGCCGTGCCCTGCAGGCGCTTGGGGAAGAAGGTGTTGATGTTGGACATCGATGACGCAAAGTTGCCGCCGCCCACGCCCGACCACAGCGCCATCAGCTGGAAGGCCCACAGCGGCCAGTCCTTGTGCTGCAAGGCCATGCCGGTGCCGATGGCCGGCGCCAGCAGCATGGCCGTGGTGAGGAAGATGGTGTTGCGCCCGCCGGCCAYGCGGATCAGGAAAGAGGCCGGGATGCGCATCGTCRCGCCCGAAATGCCGGCGATGGCCGTCAGCGTGAAGAGCTCGGCCTGGGTGAAGGGGAAGCCCAGGTTGAGCATCTGCACGGCGATGATGCCCCACATGCCCCAGACGGCGAAGCCGCACAGCAGGGCCGGGATGGAGATCCACAGGTTGCGGTAGGCGATGCGCTTGCCGGTGCTTTCCCAGAAGGCGTCGTCCTCGGGGCGCCAGTCCGCGATGTCGTTCTTGCTCATGATGCGGGTCCTTTCGGCGCTCAGCCGGCGAGGTGGAATTCGGGCGCGTTGCGGCCCATGACTTCGGTGCGGCGCACCTCGGTCCAGTACATCCAGATCAGCGAGACCCAGACGACGCCGTACATCAACATGAAGGCGCTGGAGCGGATGCCGGTCAGGTCCAGCAGCGCGCCGAACAGGATGGGCAGCACGAAGCCGCCCAAGCCGCCGGCCAGGCCGACGATGCCGCTGATGGCGCCGATGTTGCCGGGGTAGTCGTCGCTGATGTACTTGAAGACCGAGGCCTTGCCAAAGGCCCAGGCCACGCCCAGCACGGCCATCAGCGCGGTGAAGGTGTAGACGTTAAGGCCGATGTGGAAGGTCTTGGCGCCGGCCAGCGTCACGATGGTGAAGTCGGTCTGCGGGTAGCTCAGCAGGAACAGGCAGATCCAGCTCACCCACAGCACCCACCAGGTGACCTTGTGGGCGCCGTACTTGTCCGACAGCAGGCCGCCGATGGCGCGCAGCACGCCGCCGGGCAGGCTGAAGCAGGCCGCCAGCAGCGCGGCCACGCGGATATCCAGGCTGAACTCGCCGACGTAGTACTGCACCATCCACAGCGCCAGCGCCACATAGCCGCCAAACACGATGCTGTAGTACTGGCAGTACTTCAGCACACGCGGGTCCTTCAGCGCCTTCAGCTGCTCGCGAAAGCTGACGTTGCTGGTGACGAGGTGGGCCGGGTTGCTGCTGCTGAACAGCCAGAACAGCACGACGGTGCCGGCCATGATGGCCGCATAGACCTGGGGCACCATGGCCCAGCCGAAGCCGACCAGCAGCACCGGGGCGATGAACTTGTTGACCGCCGAGCCGGAGTTGCCGGCACCGTAGACGCCCATGGCCATGCCCTGGCGGCTCTTGGGGAACCAGCGCGCCACGTAGGGCGTGCCGACCGAGAACGAGCCCCCAGCCAGCCCGACGAAGAGGCCGATGACGAGGAAGTGCCAGTACTGCGTCGCGTAGGCCATCAGCCAGATGGCCGGCACGGTGGCGAGCATCAGTAGCGTGAGCACGATGCGGCCGCCATAACGGTCCGTCCAGATGCCCAGCGGCACGCGCACGAGAGAGCCGGTCAGCACCGGCATGGCCGTCAGCAGGCCGAATTCGGTGGCGTTGAGGCCGAGCTGCTTCTTGATGGGGATGCCGATGACGCCGAACATCATCCAGACCATGAAGCAGACGGTGAAGGCCAAGGTGCTGACGATCAGCACCGACCAGGCCTTGCGGTCGACAGGGGGCGCAGTCATGCGGTTTCCTCCTCAGTGAACATGAGGAGACTGTCCCGCGCAGCCTGCGCGCCGCACATTCACCAGAGGGGCAGCGGGGCACCGCCCGCAGGGAGGACGACGGCCCCGGCGGCCTCGTCCTAAAGAACTACGTGCGTTGCTGCGTGACCAGCACGGCGGCCTGCACGCGCGAGTCCAGGTCCAGCTTGCGCAGCAAGTGCTGCACATGGATCTTCACCGTCGTCTCGGCGATGCCGAGCTCGCGCGCGATGTGCTTGTTGGAATCGCCGCGGGCGATCAGGTCGACGATCTCGCGCTCGCGCGGCGACAGCGTGCCCAGCGGGTCGGGCGGCACGGCGGCGGCGGTGGACGCTGCCTCGGCTTCGTGGCGGAAGGCCGTGGCCAGCTTGCCGGCCATCTCGGCGCTGAAGCTGGACACGCCGCGCACCGCGCGCTCGATGGCCTGGGTCAGCTCGTGGTTGTCCGCCGTCTTCAGCAGATAGCCGCAGGCGCCGGCGCGCAGGGCCGCGCCCAGGTCGGCCTCCGACTCGCTCATCGTCAGCATCAGCACCTGGGCACCCGGCGCGGCCGCCTTCAGCGCCGGCAGGGCCTGCACGCCGGTGACGCCGGGCAGGTGGTTGTCCAGCAGGATGACCTGGGGTTGCAATTCGGCCGCCAGGCGCTCGGCCGCACCGGCGTCGCCGGCCTCGCCAACGACCTGCAACTGCGACTGCRTGGCCAGCAGCGCGATCAGGCCGCGGCGGAACAGCGTGTGGTCGTCAACGACAAGGACGCGGATGGGTTCGGCATTCATGATGTATTGGCCGTCTCGTATTCGGGCAGGGAGACGCGCCCCAGCGTGCCGCGCCCGGGTTGGGATTCCAGCGCCACGGCGGCACCCACCTTGGCGRCGCGCTCGCGCATGATGCGCAGCCCGACGTGGCTGTCGTCCGGCGAGTCCAGGGCTAGGTCGAAACCACGGCCGTCGTCGCGCACGTCGATCTGCCAGTGCGGCTGGTGCGCCAGCCGCACGTGGACCTGGCTGGCCTGGGCGTGCTTGCGCACATTGGCCAGCGCCTCCTGCACCACGTGCAGCAGCTGCACCTGCACGTCGGCCGGCAGCGGTGCGCCGTGGCCGTCCACTTCCAGCTCGGCCTGCAGGCCGCTTTGCAGGCGGAACTTCTGCAGCGTCTGCTGCAGCGCGGGCAGCAGGTCGTCGCCATCGGTGCGGGTGCGGAAATGCATCAGCAGCGCCCGCACGTCGGCCGTGCATTCCTTCAGGCCCAGCTCCAGCTCGTCGATGAGGCGCACGGCTGCATCGGCCTTGCCGCCCCGCTGCGCGTCCTTCAGCAGTTGCAGCTGGATCTTCATGAAAGCCAGGCTTTGTGCGATGGAATCGTGCATCTCGCGGGCCAGCATGCCGCGCTCCTCGGCCACAGCGGCTTCGCGCTGCAACGCCTCGCTGCGCAGGCTGTCCATGGCGCTGGCCAGATGGCTCGCCAGGCTGTCCAACAGCTCGCGGTCGGCCTGGCTGGGTTGGGGCGGGTCGCGGAACAGCAGGTCGACCTCGCCCATCACACGGCCCTGCACCGTCAACGCCACCGCCGTCACGGCGACGAAGCCTGCCTTGGCGCAGTGCGACCTGTGATCGCTCTCGCGGGTGATCGGAATGACCTTGGCATGCGGCCCGGGGCTGCCGCAATGGCAGGCGCCGGGCGCCACGCAGCGTTCGGCCTCGGCCATCGCGGGCGGCATGCCCTGCGAAGCCAGCAGCACCATGCGCTGCTGGCTCGGGTCCAGCCAGCGCATCGCGACGGCATCGGCGCCGGCCGCACGGCGCATGCGCTCGGCAAAACCCGCGCCCAGGTCGCGTACCGACGACGCCCCCGCGGCGAAGGACGTGGCCTCGTACAGCGTGGCCAGCCGCTGCTGCTCCAGGCGCAGGTCGGCCGTCTTGGCGCGCACTTCGTCGGCCATGCCTTGATAGACGGCTTCGAGACGCTCCGCCATGCGGTTGAAGCCGCGCGCCAGGTCACCGAACTCGTCCTGCGAGTCCTCGGCGACGCGGGCGCCAAGCGCGCCCTGCTCCAGCGCCTGCAGGCCGCGGCGCAGCCGGTCCACCGGTGCGAACACGACGAGGTGCGAGGCGTACAGGAAGATCATGGCCGCGGCGATGGCCATGCCGACGAGCGCCAGCTGCACGCTGGACAGCAGCGAGCTCCAGCCTGCCATGCGCGCCTCGACGGCGTCAACGAGGACGTCGATGCGCTGCACCTGGGCCTCGGCCTGCGCGCCGGTGGGCGCCGGCAGGCCATCGACCGCGGTCGACTTCAGCTGCTGCCAGCCCTCGCGCACGCCGCGCCAGGCCTGCAGGGTGTGCTCATCGCGAGGCAGGAAG
>NZ_JBFULE010000421.1:0-4564 GCF_056400485.1 Roseateles sp. P5_B10 | reverse complement strand
AACGGCCGCCGCGCGACGGGCATGACCTTCGCGGCCAGCTCGTTCGCGCAGAAGCTCGGCACGGCTGTCGCCGTCGGCGTCATCGGCACGCTGTTCACGGCGCTGGGCTATGTGCCCAACGCGGTGCAATCGGCCGACTCCCAGGCCGGCATCGTCTGGCTGATGTCCGTGATCCCGGCCGGCTTCACGCTGCTGGCCGCCGTCATCATGGTCTTCTACACGCTGGACAACCCCACCATGGCGCGCATCCAGGCCGACCTGGCCGCGCGCAAGTTCTCCACTTCACCGGTCTGACGCCCATGCTGCGACACCTCGATGACGGCGAGCGCTGCGAGCTCACCAGCCCCACCGCCCTGCCCCAGGCCGCCGGCTTCCTGTGGAACCGTCGCATGATGATCCAGGTGACCTGCCGCGGCTACGCCACCGCGCAGTTCATGCAGCCCGAGCCGGCCAAGTACGCCCATGCGCCCAACCTGGAGGCCAAGACCTTCATGCAGCCGGAGCAGGCCTACTACGCCCACCACCCCGGCCGCTTCGTCTACGTGAAGGACGAGGACACGGGCGAGCTGTTCTCGGCGCCGTATGAGCCGGTGCGTGCGCCGGTCGACAGCTTCAGCTTCGTCGTCGGCCGGTACGACCTGAGCTGGACGGTGGAGCACCTCGGCCTGCGCGTGGAGATGGCGTTAGGCCTGCCGACCGACGATGTCGTCGAGCTGTGGGAGGCTCGCGTCACCAACCTTTCGGGCCGGCCACGGCGCATCAGCGTCGTGCCCTACTTTCCCATCGGCTACATGTCGTGGATGAACCAGTCGGCCGAGTGGCGCGCCGACCTGGGCGGCATCGTGGCCAGCAGCGTGACGCCCTACCAGAAGGTGGCGGACTACTTCAAGAACCTGCAGCTCAAGGACAAGACCTATTTCCTCTGCGAGTGCCCGCCCGATGCCTGGGAAGCCAGCCAAGGCGCGTTTGAAGGAGAAGGCGGCTTGCACCGGCCCAGCGCGCTGCAGGCCGAGCAACTGGCCGGCGGCGACGCTCGCTACGAGACACCCGCCGCTGCCATGCAGTACCGGCTGGCGCTGCGGCCCAATGAGAGCAAGACCTACCGCTTCCTGTTTGGCCCTGCGCTGGACGACGCCGAGATCGCCAGCGTGCGCGAGACCTACCTCAGTGAAGCCGGCTTCGCCCGCGCCCACGCCGCCTATGCCGACTACATCGACAGCGGCCGCGGCTGCCTGCGCATCAAGACACCCGATGCCGACTTCGACCGCTTCGTCAATCACTGGCTGCCGCGCCAGGTTTTCTATCACGGCGACGTGAACCGGCTCAGCACCGACCCGCAGACGCGCAACTACCTGCAGGACAACCTCGGCATGGCCTATATCGCGCCGAGCGTCACGCGCGGAGCGCTGCTGCACGCGCTGAGCCAACAGGCCGCCAACGGCTCGATGCCGGACGGCATCCTGCTGATCGAAGGCGCCGAGCTGAAGTACATCAACCAGGTACCGCACACCGACCACTGCGTTTGGCTGCCTGTGTGCCTGCAGGCCTACCTGGACGAGGCGGGCGACTTCGCGCTGTTGGATGTAGTGGTGAACGACCTCACCGTCGCCGAACGGCTGGACGCCGCCATGACCTGGCTGCAGCAGGACCGCGACGCGCGCGGCCTGAGCTACATCGCCCAGGGCGACTGGTGCGACCCGATKAACATGGTGGGCTACAAGGGCCGTGGCGTGTCGGGCTGGCTCACTGTGGCGGCCGCCTATGCGATGCGGCTGTGGAGCAGCATTTGCGCCGACGCAGGCCGCGCCGAGCAAGCCGCGCATTGGCAGGCGGCGGTCAACGAACTGAATGCCGCCGCCAACCGCCACCTGTGGGACGGCGACTGGTTCGCCCGCGGCATCACGGACGACGGCGTTGTCTTCGGCGTCAGCGCCGACACCGAGGGCCGCATCTACCTCAACCCGCAGTCCTGGGCCATGCTCAGCGGTGCCGCGAGCGGCGAGCAGCGCATGAAGATGCTGGCCGCCATCGACGCCCAGCTCGACACGCCACACGGCATGGCCATGTTCAACCCGCCCTACTCCGGCATGCGCGACGATGTGGGCCGCGTCACGCAGAAGCACCCCGGCTCGGCCGAGAACGGCGCGGTCTACAACCACGCCGCCAGCTTCTACGTGCATGCGCTGTACGACGCCGGCGAGGGCGACCGCGCCTACAGCGCGCTGCGCCGAATGGTTCCGGGCCCTGACGAGGCCGACTATTCGCAGCGCGGCCAGTTGCCGGTCTTCATCCCCAACTACTACCGCGGCGCGCACCAGCAGTTCCCGCGTACGGCCGGCCGCTCCAGCCAGCTGTTCAACACCGGCACCGCGGCCTGGGCCTATCGCTGCGTCATCGAAGGCTTGTGCGGGCTGCGTGGCCACGCGCAGGGGCTGTCAGTGAGGCCGCAACTGCCCGACGGCTGGGACCATCTCAACGCCGAGCGCGAGTTCCGCGGTGCGCGCTTCAAGCTGCGGGTGCGCCGCACGGGCACGGCTTGCATCCATCTTGATGGTCAACCGTTGGCCGATGACTTGGTGCGCAATATCGAAGCCGGGCGCGAGTACCGGCTCGACGTTGAGCTGGGGAACCGCTCCAAGACGTGATTTCGCTGGAGGCGCATCAAGTCGCTGATGGTCGAGCAGGTTCCGTGATGCTCAGGGGGCGACGTGCGTGTGGTAGATCTTGCTGATCACGATCCACTTTCCATCGACCTTCAGCAGATGGAAGAAATCGGTGAAGCAAAAACCGGAGACGTCATTGGTGTCGATGCGGGCGCTGGCGGCGGTGCCGACGATGTCGACTCTGACGATCGCAGCTTGCGCTTCGGGCGAAGGACGAAAGGAACTGTCGATCCCGTCGAACAAATTCTGAATTGCACCACCCGACAGCTTGCCGTCCGCGCCGAGGCCAAAGATGGTTGCCTGGTCGCTGAAGGCGGGCTTCATGATGCTGCTCTTGGCCTGCTTGCAGCCATCGTTGTACTTGTTCAGCACCTCGACGATCGCGTGGTACTCCTGGACGTAAACAGGTTTGCTCATGATTTGATCCGGGTTGAGGTTGGGAATTCAATGGGCTCCAGACACGGCGTTGGAACCCGGGGCAGCGACGCCGCCCGCGACTACAGCGGTTGAGCGTGCAGCACGCCGCCGGCATGCACGAAGTTGCCGCCACCGAGGTGGTGGATGGTCTGCAGCGCCACGTTGTCATCGCGAAACAACCAATGTCCGTTCGCGAAGATGCGTTCGTCGGCTGCGGCCGCAACCACCTCCGCGAAGCAGGTGTCGTAGGCATCCTCGGTATGCGGTTCGCGAATCAGTCGGCATTCAAGCCAGGCGGCGCAGCCCAACTCGATCAGCGGCACGCCGAATGCCGGACCTTTTCTTGCGGCGATTCCGTGGCGAGCGAACTTGTCGATATCGCGGCCGCTGGCACTGCCGACGGCGTAGGTCAGGTCAACCAGCGCCGCACCCGGAAGGCAGAGGCCGAACGCACCGCTGGCCGTGACGAGTTCGCGCGTATGAGTACGCTTGTCGATGACGACGGCAACGCGCGGCGGTGTGAATTCAACTGGCATTGACCAAGCGGCAGCCATCACATTGCGGCGCTCGCCGTCCGCACTGGTCACCAGCACGGTTGGGCCGTGGTTGATCAGGCGGCTGGCGTGCTCTAGCGCAACCGGTCGGAAATGCTCGTTCATGGTGCTTTTGGATGGAAGCAGGAAAAGTGAACCCCGACCCGGGAGCCGGGTAAGTCGAATCACCGACGCGCGTAGTCCTCAGCGGGCTTGTCGGTCGGACTCACCCAGGCGGCCTTTGTCTCTTCAGAGGCCGGCAGATTGACGGCGGTGTTGGTGGGCGGGATCGGCTTCATGAACCACTTGTCGTAGAGCTGCGCAATCTCGCCGCTCTTCATCAGGCCTCGCAGCGTGTTGTCGATGCTTTGCTTGAAGGCGAGATCGTCCTTGCGGATCATGATCGCGATCGGCTCCACGCCGAGCACCTCGCCGACGATTCTGAAATCGGCCGGATTGCGCGACTTGGCAATGTTGCCGGCCAGCACTTGAGCGTCCATCACGAAGGCATCGGCACGCCCGGAATCGAGATTGAGCATGCTGTCGGTGTGGTCCTTGCCGAAGATCTCCTGGAACTCGACGCCCGCGGCCTTTTGGTGCTTGCGTAGGAGCAGCACGCTGGTCGTGCCGGTGGTCGTCGCGACCTTGCGGCCGTTCAACTGACTGATCGACTGAATGCCTGAGTTCGCCTTCACGGCGATGCGGATTTCCTCGACATAAGTGGTGAGGGCAAACGCGACCTGTTGTTGGCGGGCGGCGTTGTTGGTCGTTGAGCCGCATTCGATGTCGACCGTACCGTTTTGCAGCAGCGGCGTCCGATTGGCCGACGACACGGGTTGGTACTTGATGTCCAGCTTTGCGAGTCCAAGCTGCTTCTGGATGTCGGCCAGCGCGCGATGGCACAAGTCGATGTGAAAACCGACGTACTTCCCGCCACCGATGGTGTACGAC
>NZ_JBFULE010000420.1:0-4565 GCF_056400485.1 Roseateles sp. P5_B10 | reverse complement strand
ACCTGCCCTGGGCCATGATCTTTCCCCAGGCCAATGACGGCGGCATTGCCCGCCATCCTTCCCAGCTCTACCAGGCAGCGGGCGAAGGCCTGCTGCTTTTCATCATCCTGTGGCTCTATGCCCGCAAGCCACGCGCGACCGGGCAGATCTCCGGCGTCTTCATGATGGGCTATGGCGCGCTGCGCTTCGTGGCCGAATACTTCCGTGAGCCCGATGACTTCCTCGGCCTGCGCGCGCTGAGCTGGAGCCAGGGGCAGTGGCTGAGCCTGCCAATGGTCATCGTTGGTGCCGCCATCTTTGCCTGGGCCACCAAGCGCAATCAAAGGCCGGTCCAAGGTTGACATGAGACAGATCTTCTTCGACACCGAAACCACCGGCCTGGAGGCCGACAAGGGCGACCGCGTCATCGAGGTCGGCTGCGTCGAAATGGTCAACCGCCAGCTCACCGGCAACCACCTGCACCTCTACATCAACCCGGAGCGCGCCAGCCACGAGGACGCGCTGCGGGTGCACGGGCTGACCGAGGCCTTCCTGTCGGACAAGCCCAAGTTCGCCGAGATCGTCGACCAACTGCTGGCCTTCCTGGCCGGCGCCGAGCTGGTCATTCACAACGCGCCGTTTGACATCGGCTTCATCAATGCCGAGCTCAAGCGCCTGAAGCGCGGCGTGCTGACCGACCATGTGGGCGGCGTGCGCGACACGCTGCTGATGGCGCGCGACCTCTTTCCCGGCAAGGCCAATTCGCTGGACGCGTTGTGCCGCCGTCTCGAGGTCGACAACACCAAGCGCGTGCTGCACGGCGCGCTGCTGGACGCCGAACTGCTGGCCGACGTCTACATCCGCCTGACGCGTGGCCAGGACGCGCTGTTGATGGACGAGCATGGCGACAACGCCAGCGGCGACAGCCACGCCGCCATCGAGGCCGTGGACCTGTGCCGCTTCGTGCTGCCGGTGCTGCACGCCAGCGAAGCCGAGGCCGCGGCGCATGAGAAATTGCTTGCCGACCTCGACAAGGCCGCCGGTGGCGCCTGCAAGTGGCGAGTGCTGGAGCCCGCTCAACCCATGGCATAATCGCGGGCTTCGCGGAAGTCGAGATTCGCTTTCGGGGCGGTTAGCTCAGGGGTAGAGCACCACATTCACACTGTGGGGGTCGCAGGTTCGAAACCTGCACCGCCCACCAATCCGAATCGTCAGACCCGGCCTTGAGCCGGGTTTGTCGTTTGTGCGATGCGCGGCTTGTGACTCATGGCTTGGGAGTCAGCGTTTGAACGGCCGCTGATACGTACACCAGCGGTGCGTTCCAGTTGATCGCGATCTCGTTGGTGGTGTAGCTGCACAAGGCGTCGAGGTAGGCCTTGGCCGGCACCTTGGAAGGATAGGCGCCGGGGCAATCGTCGCCCGAGCCGGGGTTCGGGCCGCCGACGATCATGCCGGGTACCGGCGGCTGTCGCGGCATCGCGCCAGACGGACGGTGGTGCGGATGCAGCGGCGAGCGCGTTCCGAAGCCGGTCACCATGGCATATCCGCTGGGGTGCCGCCCGAGGACAAAGTCAAGCGCCGACTGTGCGGCGTCAAGCATGCGGCGGTCACTGTCGAGGCGGTATCCCTGAATGAGCATCAAGGCCTGGTTCAGGGCCACGGCATTGCTGCCCCAGATGAAGTCCTCGGTCTGCATGGCCAGGCGATAGGGCGATCGATCCCAACGCTCGGCGAGCGCGGTGGCCAAGGACCTGATCTGGCCCTCGATGAGCCTGCGGTCCGCTACCGGGGTCAATCGGTCGCGATGCTGGGCGAGGCTTACCCATGCCAGCGCCCCGACGCTGCTCCAGCCCGGAATCTCGATGCGCGGCACGGCTTGCTTGAACGCGTGCCAGTAGCCGTCCTCGCGTGTGCTGATGTAGAGCTCTGCGGCGGCCCAGGCAAGTTCGTCAGCCAGTTGGTTGTCGTCATAACCGCCGGTGTGGATATCGGCCGGCTGGCGGTAGATGACGTCGGGATGCGCTTTGGCCCAGTCCCAGGCACGCTTGGAGGCGGTCATCATGCGTGCCGACAACCCCGGGCGCTGCGCCTCGAACGCCGCGAATACGCGGCTGGCCTGTGCCATGACGGCGGCGAAGTCGAGTGTGGCCGCTGTCGCCTTCATCACGACATAGCGGTCGTGCCGGGCCTCATGGGGCATCACGATGCCGTCAAAGCCTTTGTCGGTGAGCTTGTGATAGACGCCGCCATCGACCGGATCCTGCATGGATAGCATCCACTCCAGGTTCCACAGTGCTTCATCGAGAACGTCCGGCAGGCCGTTGCCGCTCTCGGGGATGGTCAGGCGCTGCGCATCGAAGAAGGCCGGGAAATGTTCATAGGCCGCCAGCAGCGTGTAGACGGTGATGCCGGAGTTGACGATGTACTTGTTGTAGTCGCCAGCGTCATACCAACCCTTTGGCGCTGAGAAGACGGTGCCCTCAGGCCGGCCAGGGCCAGCGGCTGACGCATGAACAAGCACGCGGTCGTCCGGATGACCTGCGGGCCTCGCCCAGACACCCGCGTGGACAGGATCGAGGGCGATGCTGGCGCGGTTGTAGTAGAAGAACTTGAGCGCGGCGGCATTGAGCGCCACATAGGCGTCTGCCGCGATGACGAAAGGAGCAGAAGGCGCAAGCCCTRCAACCTTCAGCCGGTATCGGCCGGGCTGACGCCAGGCAGAGAAGTCGGCCAGGTGCAGCACCTCCTGCGCCGCCTCCCAGCGTTGCGCGCTGCGCAGCGGGCCGCGCCAGACTTCTTGTCCAGTCACTGCGTCGACCAGCGCAAAGCTGCTGGCGGGCACGTCGCGCAGCACTGCCCATTTCGCGCTCTCGGGCAGATAGCCCACCTGGTTCAGCTGTATGGCCTGGGTGTCGATCTCAGCGGACTGTTGCTGCTGCGCGATGGGGCTAAGCGACGACGTGCTACAGCCGGCAAGACTCAGGATGCAGGCCAGGCAGAGCGCCAGCGGCGCGCGAAGGTTCACGTTCAAGGCAGGAATTCCCGTTCGATGTGGTCGGCGACGCCACGCCCGCCCGGAACGCGGCCATCGGAAATGCCGTGGGTGAGCGAGTGGCGCCGGTTCAGCGTACCCCTGGCTCGAGCACCACGCGACCCCACAGTCCCGAGGGCTGGCCCGGCGCGGCTTCGACCAGCACGGTCACCTGGCGGCGCGGCCCGCCCTGGGGCAGGGTCACGGCAAATTGTGCGGGCTCGACGGTGTTCTTCTCGCCCAGCTTGACGCCGTCCACCCAGACCTCGGCCTTGCCAGCGATGCTGCCGAAGACGAGTTGTGCGCGGCCGTCGTTGCGATCCGCACGCACCGGCACACTGCTGCGGTAGAGACGGAAGGCCKGTGGCTCCGCGCCGCGGCGCATCGGCGGCTCGTCCCAACCCCAGGAGTTCATGTCGGTCTCGGCCAGCACGACATTGGGGTCGGGTCGCGATGCATAGGACGGAGAGACGCGCCAGCTCAACAGCGGCGTCGTCGGCTCGGCCGTCGGCACGTTTGGCGGTGTGGCGGCTGGCTGCAGCGTCAGCGCGACTTCCGCGGCCTGCAGGCCCTCGGCGACGGCGCGCAGCTTCAGCTCACCGCGGCCATCGCGCCGGCCCTGCACGATGAGTTGGGCCAGGCCGTTGAACAGGCTGCGCTCGCTGGCCTTGTCGGGCTCGTGGGAGTTCGGGTCGCCGTTGCCGACGCCAATGATGCTCGCCTGGCCATCGATCTCGAAGCGCACGAGGGCGTTCGCCGTCGGCACTGGCCGCCCTTGGGCGTCGACGACGCTGACCGTCACCGGCATGGCATCCAGCCCGTCGCCAGCCAGCGTCTTGCGGTCCGGCGTCAGCACGAGGCGAGCGGGCGCTCCGCTGGTCTCGACAGCGTCGCGTGCGATCTCCTTGCCATCTCGCAGGGCCACGGCCTCGATGCGTCCCGGGGCATAGGCCACCTTGAAATGCGCCATTTCGTAGGGGTCGACATCCTGCTCGCCGACGGCCGTGCCGTTGAGCAGCAGCCGCACGCGCGGCGCATTGCTGGCGACCATGACGTGCACGGCCTGGCCTTCACGGCCGGCCCAGTTCCAGTGCGGCAMCAGCTTGACGACCGGGCGATCCTTGACCCACTGGGCCTGGTGGACCCAGAACGCCGTCTTGGCGAACCCGGCCAGGTCCATCGCGCCGAAGAAGGAGCCGACGCTGGGCCACTCGTACGGCGTGGGTTCGCCGCGGTAGTCGATGCCGGTCCAGATGAAGCTGCCGGCGATGAACGGCCGCTCGCCGATGGCGCGCCAGGCCTGGCGGTGCGTGTTGCCCCAGGACGAAGGCTCGTCGTCGTAGCTGCCGAACACCTGGCCGGCGCGGTCGCTGGCGAACTCGCCACGCGTCATGTAGGCCGCGGTGTCCTCGGTGCTCGTCATCGGGCGCTTCGGGTGCTTCTTGTGATACGGGTCGTAGGCGCTGATCTGGTAGTTCACGCCGACGACGTCGAGTGCATCCGCCGCGTTCAGGTCGGTAAACAGGCCGCCGTGCATGGCGCCGGTCACGGGCCG
>NZ_JBFULE010000419.1:0-4581 GCF_056400485.1 Roseateles sp. P5_B10 | reverse complement strand
GTAGTGTTAACAGGCCCTGGCTCAGCAGGGCAGCCCCGAGGTCTGCGCCGAGCAGGACTGGCTGTCCAACTGCAATACCAGGCCATCAGGCATGCGGCCGATGATGCGCAGCAGCTTGTAGCTGTTGACATTGAGGGCCGTGTTGCCCACGGTTGCACTCAGCGAGGCGCCGGTGGCGAAGGCGCCCTTGGCTGTGACGCCAAGTTCCAGGTCGGCCAGTTTGCTGTTGCAAGCCGTGTCGGTGCAGAGCAGGGCGCGGTCTGGCAGCAGGTCGCCGCGCGGCAAGGTCCACGTCGGGCCATAGCTGATCTTGGCGTTGACGGCGCCCTTCATCCCGGTCAGGTCGGTGACCGCCTTGGCCACCAGCGCCGGCCAGGGCAGGCCGCTCTGGGTGGCGGCCGTGATGGGCAGCTGGCCGGCGAGTTCAATGCCAAGGCTGTCGCCATCCAGGCCGCCGAGCGGCGTGCCGCAGGCGCCGTCCTGGAACAGCTCGATCTTCAGGTTGCGGCCCGCGCGTACGAAATTGCGCGCCACGGCGTCGCCGGCAGCGCCCGCGGGCACCGGCAGGCTGACGATGTTGTTGCCGCGCGTGGCTCCGCTGAGCGGATCGAGGCTGGGTGTGCCGTCGCTGCTGCTGACGCTCCACAGGCTCAGATAGCCGCCAGCGCCGGCCTTCTTGAACAGCGCCAGCGGCACATCGGCACCGCTCGCGTCCTTCTGGCTGACCCGGGCGCACTGCAGCACACCCCCGCCGCTGGCGCTGATAGCGGGAATGCTGATATCCAGATAGCGCGCATAGCTGTCCGGTGCCGCGCTGTCGACGCGGCGCGTCAGCACCAGGCGGGCGGCGGCCGTGGCCTGCACCTCCAGGCGGTTGCCAAGGAAGGTCCAGCCGGAGGGGCGCTTCACGGCGGCCTGCTCCAGCCCCAAGCGCCGCTGGAAGCCCGCGGCGTTCTGATAGACGAAGCCGACGCGGCACAGCGGGTCACCGACACCGAAGTCGCAGCGGCCGAGCGTGGAGCGCAGCAGCTTCCCGCCGAACATGACCTCGCCCTCGCCCAGGATGCCGTTCATGCGCAGGCAGACCAGCTGCGCCGCGTCCTTGGCCCCAGTGAACGGGGCCGAGATCGCATCGACGCTGGCACGCGCATTCGCGTCGAAGATGGACTCCAGGCCGATCAACTTGCTCTGGCAGTTGTTGATGTTGGCCGTGGCCGTGATCAGCTTGGTGAACAGCGCATCCAGGCCTGTGAGGTCCACCCCCGCCGCTGCGGCGTCGAAGCCCAGGCTGCCCTGGGTCGTGTTGGTCTCCAGATAGGCGGTGCCTGCCCCAAGGCGGGACGTCAGCGTCACGAAGGCCTTGCTGTCGGCACCCAGGCCGACGGCGACGGTGTCCAGCATGCGGTCGTAGCCGGTGTGCGAACCGGCCGTCAGCGCGCCAGCCAGCAGATCGAAGTCGCTTGCCAGGCCTGCGTCGGCCAGGGCTGGCGCGAGCGCTGCGCGCAGGCGRGTCTGGGCGGCGGCCAGGGCGGTGTCGCCCAGGCCCTGCACGGCGCCGGTCATCAGCGTCTCGGGAGCCTGGTCACTGGCCAGCACGGTGATGGCACTGGTCAGTGGCGTCAGATGCAGCGTGCCGCCACTGCTGGTGACACCCCAAAGGCAGATTGGCTTGTCGGCGACGCTGCCACAGGCCTCGACGCGGAAGGGGCCGTCGCCACTCAGTGCAATCGGGCCGTAGGCACCGGTCGCGGCGRTGACGGGTTTGCCGGTGGCGATGGCCTTGCCGGTCGCGTCCAGCACGCGCACCGTGGCGCTGTTCAGCGCCAGCCCCGCCGCGACGATGCCGGACACCGGTGGTGGTGGCGGAGGAGGCGGAGGAGGCGGCGGGGGGGGCGGGGGGGGCGGCGGTGTCGGCGTCGGCGAAGGAGCGGGCGACGGGCTCGGGCTCGGGCTGGGCGCGGGGCTGGGCGCCGGTGCAGGACTTGGCGACGGGCTGGGCGTTGGCGAGGGGCTGGGCGTTGGCGAGGGGCTGGGCGTTGGCACCGGGACCGGGACCGGCATGGGCAGCGGGCTGGGCGTGGCCGCTGGCGGCGGCGGGCCGGGCGCTTCGCTGGGCGCGGAGCCGCCGCCACCACCGCAGGCGGCGAGAGCCAGGGCCATGGGCCACGCATAGGCCGAGACCCGGCGCGGGGCCGGCGGCGGGGTCAGCGGGGTTGGGAAAGAAAGGTCAGCAGAGTCGGGCATCCGGCCAGCCGCACAAGCGGCACAACGGTCAGGGTTGACCCGACTTTAGGCCGCCGAGCCCGCTGGCGATGGCCGGAACTGCAGGTCCGGCGTGGCCTTTTGCGAGCTATCAGTCGCGGTGGCCGTGCCCGTGCCCGTGCCCGTGGCCGCGGTCGTGACGGCCGCGGTCATGCCAGTCGTCACGGCGCCCGTCGCGGTCACGGTAGACGACGACGTTCTGGCGGTACCAGCCGTCCTCGACGAAATAGACCGGTGCGCCGCAGGCGCCGTAATAGCCGCAGTGGCGGCGCCAGTTGTGGCGGTGCTCGGGCGGCACCCACAGATAGACCGGCTGGGCGCGGTAGGCCGGGCGGCCGATGATGACCGGCTGGGGTGCCAGCAGCACCGGTTGCGGATAGCGGCCGATGTCGACGCGCCCGTACACGCCCGGTTGGCTGAAGCCGATGGAGACGCCGACGTCCGCGGCCCGGGCGGCAGGCAGGGCCGCCATGGCAGCCACGCCCAGCAGAGCCGGGGCGATCCAGTGTGCGAAGGGGTTGCGACGGGTGGTCATGGGATTTCTCCTGAGGAATGCGGCGGTGCCGCTGCACCCAGTGAACGCCCCGCCGGGGCAGGTGGTTGTCAGTGCGCCGCCGCGGTGCTTGTAGGACAAGCGGTAGGCCCGCGTGGATGCGGCCCTGTCCTACAAGTCCTTGCCCGTCCTGCCGACGCGGCCCCGCTCCTGTGGGCTTGATGCTTGCCCGTCTTTGCGTCGGAGCAGCATCGATGAGCGAACCCCAGCAGACGGGTGTGCCCGCAGACGAGGCACCGCGGGATGTGCTCGCCGCTTCGGTGTCAGCCGCGCAGCTCGCGCTGGCGCAGAACGCGCGCTTCCTGGAGCGCTGCAGCCGCCTGGCTGGCGTCGGCGCCTGGGAATGGCAGGCCGGCACCGAGAAGCTGACGGTGTCCGACTCGGCCTGCGAGTTGCTTGGCCTGCCCATTGGCCAGGTACCGACGCTGGCAGCCCTGTTGCAGCGTTTCGGCCCCGATGGTGCTGCCATGTTGGACGCGGCCCTGCAGCGCGCTGCGGCAGACGGCGAGGGCTGGGATGTCGAGTTGCCGTGCGAGACCGGCCCGAACGGGCACCGCGTGCTGCGCGTGGTTGGTCGCCATGACGAAGACGAAACCGGCCGGCGTGTCGGTGTCGTCATGCAGGACGTCAGTGAACCCGCCAAGGTGCGTGCCGAGCTGGAGCGCACGCTGGAGCGCCTGGCCCTGGCCACCCACAGCGGCGGCATTGGCGTCTGGAATCTGGACCTGCGGGACTCTCGCCATGGCGAACTCACCTGGGACGACGCCATGTGGCGTTTGCACGGCGAGCCGCCGCGTGGCCAGCGCACCAGCCTCGCGAACTGGCGCAAGCGCCTGCATCCCGAGGACCGCCGCGCCGCCGTCATGGCCGTGCGGGCGGCCCTGCGCGACGGGCCCCAGCTGGACGGCGAATGGCGGGTCAGCTGGCCCGATGGCAGCGTCCATGTGCTGCGCAGCGCCGGCCGGGTGCTGCGCGATGCTGGCGGGCGGCCGCGGCGCTTGTCGGGCGTCTGTTGGGACGTCAGCGAGGCTCGCCGTTTGCAACAGCAATTGCAGGAGCAGCATGAGCTGCTGGAGGTCACGCTGCAATCCATCGCCGATGCGGTGCTGACCACCGATGCCCTGGGCCGCGTGACCTGGCTCAACCCCGTCGCCCAGCGGCTGACGGGCTGGTCTGCCGCCGAGGCGCGCGGCCAGCCGGCCAGCCATGTCTTCCTGGCCCAGCGCGAGGAAACCGGCGAGCCCTTGGCCGACCCGGTGCAGCGCTGCCTGGCCACCGGCCGGCCGACGCGTCTGTCTGCCGGTGCCATGTTGCTCAGCCGCGATGGCGAACTGCGCGCCGTGGACGACTCGGTCGCCCCCATCCGCGATGCCGACGGCCGCGTGCTTGGCGCCGTGCTGGTCTTTCGCGACGTGACCCAGCAGCGCCGCCAGTTCGACGAGATCCGCTGGCGCGCCAGCCATGACGGCTTGACTGGCCTTGTCAACCGCGTCGAGTTCGGCCAGCGCCTGGCGCGCACGCTCGAGCGAGCCAAGCGCGATGGCAGCCACCATGCGCTGCTGGCTTTCGACCTCGATCGCTTCAAGCTCGTCAACGACCACTGCGGCCATGCCGCCGGCGACGAGGTGCTGCGCGAGGTTGCCCGCCGCCTGGAGGCCGGCGTTCGCGGCCGCGACACGGTGGCCCGGCTGGGTGGCGACGAGTTCGCGGCCATCCTGGAAAACTGCTCGCTCGACGAGGCCCTGCACGTGGCGCAGAAGCTGTGC
>NZ_JBFULE010000418.1:0-4588 GCF_056400485.1 Roseateles sp. P5_B10 | reverse complement strand
TTGCCGCTACCCGTGACTACTGAAACCATGTCTCTCTCCCAAGGATCGGTACTACTTAGGTAATCCAGGGTTGAGGTGCGCTGTTTAGCTTCTGTTTCAAATGGTCACA
The DNA here is from genome assembly GCF_056400485.1 of Roseateles sp. P5_B10. Taxonomy (NCBI): domain Bacteria; kingdom Pseudomonadati; phylum Pseudomonadota; class Betaproteobacteria; order Burkholderiales; family Sphaerotilaceae; genus Roseateles; species Roseateles sp. P5_B10. Next base: position 4,479 of record NZ_JBFULE010000418.1, on the reverse strand, counting down.
TTTCGGCGCCAAGCAGATGCTGGCGAAAGAACCCCACCGTTCGCTCCACCCACGACGCCGTTATCGCGCGCCGGTCAAACCCAGGCGGGTCGCACAGCAGGTCGCATTCCAGGCGGCCAAGGTTGTYGGCCGGCGGCGGCGGTGCCAGCAATGCGCCATGGCCGGCGCCTTGCAGCGCAGCGATCAACTCGCAGCCCTGGCAGGCGGCCAGCAGCGGGTCGCTGTGAAAACGCGGCAGCAGCCAGCGGTCTCCATCGGCGGTGATCAGGCCCAGTGGCACGCGCGGCTTGGCGAGGGTCGCCAGATCGAAGTCGGCTGCCGCCGGCACACCAGCCACGACGGCGGCGATGCGCGGGTCGTTGTGGACCTGCGGCGTCGCGTCACGGAACTTCCAGTCGAGCACGTGCCGGGCCACCCAGAGCTTGAGGCCGTCAAACGCGCCGCCGGTCAGCCGCGTGGCCAGGCCGATGCAGCTGTAGAAGTCTTCCGCCAGGTCCTTCTCGCAATGGGCGCGAAAGCGCTCGGGCGACCAGGCCCCGCCGGCCAGGCTGAGCATGGTGTGGCCGCCGGCCGACATGCCGAAGCCGCCGACGCGGTCCAGCTTCAGGCCGGCAAAGCGTGGGTCGGCGGCAACGCGGTCGATGGCATGGCTAATCTCGGCGGGGCGCTGTTTCCAGCTGTCGGGGCCGGGGCGGCCGGGGTCGGTCCAGTTGTCGCCTCGGTGCAGGGGCAGCACGACCGTGAAACCGGCCTCGACGAGGGCCTTGGCCAGGGTCGTGTGCACCCAGGGGCCGCCGCCCGAGCCGTGCGAGATGGCGATGAGGCGGCCCTTGCCCGGCGCCGGTGGGGCATCCGGCGCGAGCATCAGCTGCAGGTCGCCGCGCGTTTCAGGCCGGCCGGCGGCGGCGGTGGGATAGAACAGCGTGACGGCGCCGCCGTCATCGTCGGCGAGCAGAGTCAGTGTGCCGACGGTGGCGGCGTGCGCGGAGGCACTCAGCGCCAGGCTGGTGAGCAGGAAGCGGAAGAACATGGCTGGCTCCTCGGAAGTTGAGAAGCCCTCAGCCTCGGCCACCCTGCCCGCCATGTCTGACCGAAACCCGCGCGTTGCAGGTTTCGGCGCTGCTTTTTAGGATTCGGCCAGCGCTTTCTGGCGAAATTCGGTCGGCGTCAGGCCGGTATCGGCCTTGAAGGCGCGATTGAAGGGGCCGATGGAGCCAAAGCCCACGTCCAGCGCGATGGTCAGCACCGGCAGGCCGCGCTCGCTCGGGTCGGCCAGGCGGCGCTTGGCCTCAAGCAGGCGCAGGCCGTTGACGAAGGCATTGAAATTGCGATGGCCCAGGCCCTGGTTGATGACGCGGCGCAGCCGGTACTCCGGCGTGCCGAGCTGCTCGGCCAGGCTGGCCAGGCTCAAACCCTCCTGTGCGTAGCCGCGGCCCTCGCCCATCAGCATGGCCAGCGCGGCGGCTAACGCCCGGTCCTGCGGGTCCTCGGCCGGCAGCGCGGGAGGTGGCGGCGGCGCGACGTCTTCGTCCCACAGGCCCGACACGCGCGGCCGCAACAGTTGCCAGGCGACGAGGCTGGTCAGCGTCAGCATCATGGCCACGTCGCCAAGCGCGGCGGCGCCGCTCAACGTGCCGTTCGGTGAGCCGATACGCAGGGCCACCATGACGACGGCATAACTTGCGCCGCCGCCGACGACGAGGCCGCGCAGGCGCCGGCGCTTTTCAACCAGGTCCACCCGCCATGGCCCCACCACGGCGGCCAGGCCCAGCGCCGCGAAAGCGATGGGCAAGGCCCGCAACAGCACGAAGGCGGGCCACCAGCCCCACCACAGGCAGATCGTCGCGCCGAACAGCGCAACGGCGGCCCACAGCACGCCATGCCAGGCGCGCAGGCGAAAGCCGTCCTCGAAGACGGCGCGCGCGAACAGCCAGAACAGCACGGCGGAGCCGAGCGAGATGCCAATGCCGGGTGCCTGGACGGCGCAGCGCAGCTCGTGTTCGACCCAGGGCGAGGCAGAAATGGCCTGCACGGCAGAGGACAGCGACAGCGCAATGCCCGTGCGCACGAGATCGGCGTGCCGTGCATGCCGCCAATGCGGCAGCAGCACCAGCACCACGAGGATCAGCACGGCAACCAGCGCGCCGCGCAACCCTGCGTCAATGAGTGCCATGCAGCAGCTGGGACACCGCGAAGGCCACGCCCAGGCCCACGCCCAGCCACGCGACCTGGGCAAAGGTTTCTCGCCAGGCCAGGCGCTGCTGCAGTTGGGGCAGCAGGTCGGCCACCGAGATGTAGATGAAGCTGCTGGACGCCAGCACCAGCAGATAGGGCAGCACACCCTCGAAGCCGCCGATCAGGAAGTAGCCCAGCACGCCGCCGACGACCGCCGCCATGCCCGAGATCGCGTTGAACAGCAGCGCCTTGCCGCGGCTGAAGCCGGCGTTGAGCAGCACGATGTAGTCGCCCACCTCCTGCGGGATCTCGTGGGCGACGATGGCCAGCGCCGTGGCGAAGCCCAGCCGCGTGTCGGCCAGGAAGGCGGCCGCGATGATGGCGCCGTCGCAGAAGTTGTGGATGCTGTCGCCCACCAGCACGGTCAGGCCGCCGCGSCCGGCCTGCTCGGCGTCGAAGTGGTGGTGGTGATGGTGGCCGTCGCCCTCGTGATGGTGGACGTGGCGGTAAAGCTCCACCTTCTCCAGCAGCCAGAAGAACAGCAGGCCGCCCAGCAGCACGGCGAACAGCACCTGCGGTTTGGCCGTGTGGCTCTCGAAGGCCTCGGGCAGCACGTTCAGCAGCGACGTGCCCAGCAGGATGCCGGCCGACAGGCTGACGAGGCTCTTGACGAGGCGGGTCAGCACGCCGACGGTCAGGCTCGCGGCAACGAGCACCGACAGCAGCCCGCCCGCGAAGGTGGCGAGCACGATGTAGAGAAGGGTCATGGAATCAGGCAAAAGCAACGGGCCACAGCCATGGACTGCGGCCCGAGGGCGGTCAGCGTAGCAGACGGGTCAAGCCACACCGTTTTTTCGGAACCACGCCAGCGCTCGCGCCCAGGCGTCGTCGGCCGCGGCCTTGCGGTAGCTGGGGCGGTAGTCGGCATAGAAGCCGTGCGGCGTGTCGGGGTAGACGACGAACTCGCATTTCGTGTTGCCCGCCGCCTTGAGCGCGGCTTCGAGCTGGGTCAGCGTCTCGACCGGGATGCCGCCATCGGCCGCGCCGTACAGCGCCAGCACCGGCGCCTTGATGCTCGCGGCGCGCTCGACGACAGTCTTGTCGCCAGCGTTGTAGTTGCGTGCCACCGGGCCGTACCAGGCGGCTGCAGCCGTCAGCCTGGGGTTGTGGGYCGCATAGGACCAGGTCGTGCGCCCACCCCAGCAAAAGCCGGTGATGGCCAGCTTGGCGGGATCACCGCCGTTCGCCGCCGCCCAGGCGACCGTGGCGTCCAGGTCGCCATTGACCTGGGCATCGCCCGCCTTGCTGACCACCTCACTGATCAGCTTGGGAATGTCGGTGTAGGCGCCGGCATTGCCGTGGCGTGCGAACAGCTCGGGCGCGATGGCCAGGTAGCCCTGCTTGGCCAGCCGCCGGCAGACGTCCGCGATGTGCTCGTGCACGCCGAAGATCTCGCAGGCCACCAGCACGACCGGCAGGTTCTTCCGGCCGGCAGGCGCCGCCCGGTAGGCCGGCATCTGGAAGTCGCCCACGGGGATGCTGACCGGGCCCGCCTCCAGGCCCGCCGTGTCGGTGGAGATCGTCTGGGCCGTCACCGGCAGCACGGCGGCCGCGAAGCCGCTACCCACCGTCGTCTGCACAAAGCTGCGGCGGCTGAAGTCGCGGGACGGCGCGAGGCTGTCGATCTCGTCTTTCAAGGTGGGGGCTCCAGGGTGAGATACGAAGGGAGCGTCAAATTTTGCCCCGACAATCCGCCGCCATGACGACGCGCCCTGATCCAGCCGGCCGAATCTGGGCCTCCATCGACATCGGCTCCAACAGCTTCCGCCTGGAGCTGGCCCGGTTGTCGGGCGAGCGCTACCAGCGCGTCAGCTACATCAAGGAGGCCGTGCGCCTGGGCGCCGGCCTGGACGCACAGGGCATGCTGACCGAAGAGGCCATGCAGCGCGGCCTGAATTGCCTGCAGGGCTTCGGCGAGCAGCTCGTCGGCATCGCGCCGGAGCGCATCCGCGCCGTTGCGACGCAGACCCTGCGCGAGGCGCGCAACCGCAACGCCTTCCTGGCCCGTGCCCAGGCCGTGCTCGGCCATCCCATCGAGGTCATCGCCGGCCGCGAGGAAGCGCGGCTGATCTTTGCCGGCGTTGCCCGGCTGCAGCCCTCCGACAAGCCCCGCCTGGTYATCGACATCGGCGGCCGCTCCACCGAGATGATCCTCGGCCGCGGCCGCAAGCCGCTGCTGGCCGAGTCCTTCGGCGTCGGCAGCGTCGGGCTGTCGGTGCGCTTTTTCGCCGACGGCCGCTACAC
>NZ_JBFULE010000417.1:0-4609 GCF_056400485.1 Roseateles sp. P5_B10 | reverse complement strand
GCCCCATGCGGCGGTGCTGGCCCCACAGCGTCTGCGAACCGAACAGGTTGCCGAAGTGACCGAAGGTGTGGAAGTAGTCCTTGCCCACGTCCAGCCAGTCGCAAAAGCGGATGCCCAGCTTGTAGGTGCCGTTGGTGGCGCGCAGGAAATCGCGCTCGTCGATGCCGATCAGCTGGTTGTAGTTGCGGATGGATGGGAAGGTGGCTTCGCCGACGCCGACGATACCGATTTCCTCGGACTCGACCACCTCGACGGTGGCGCGGCCCTTCAGCCCGGTGACCAGCGCCGCGGCCACCATCCAGCCTGCGCTGCCACCGCCCACGACGACGATGCGAGCAATTTTCTGCGTCATAGAGACTCTGCCAAGTTCTTGGGCGCCATCAGTGATCTGCGCCGACGTCCATCATTTCCATCTCTGGCCACGCGGCGCCGACCCACGCAAGTGGGCATGCCGCCCGGACAGTCCGTCCAGGCGGCATGCAGTTACGCCGCGTCAGGGACCGCGTCAGAACTCGTAGCGTGCGCTCATTGAGTAGCTGCGGCCAGGGTAGAACCACGCACGCCCCATCGTGCCGATGTGCTGCTGCTGCGTCTGGCGGACGATGACGTTGTTCAGGTTCGTCATGTTGAGCGACATACTGAACTGGTCGCTGAACCTGTAGTTCATGCCCGCGTCCCACTGGCCGAACGCCTCCTGCCAGGTCGGCAGGCCCCAGCCCACATCCCGGGCACCCGGGCGCGTCGGGTCCGCGCTCGTCGCATCATCGCCGCGCGTGCCATTGGCATCCGCCCCCTGCAGCACCCGGCTATGCCAGTTGTAGGCCAGCCGTGCCGAAAACGGGCCGCGGTCGTACATCAAGACGAAGTTGGCCGCGTTCTTGGCCATGTAGGGCAGCGGCAGATCGTTGAACGGCACGCCGTTGGTGTCGCAGCCGAACAGGTGCAAGGTGCCATTCGTCTGCGTCCTGCCCGCATCGCAATAGGGGTTGTAGATCTGCTTGTACAGGCTTTGCTTGGCGTCGATGTAGGTGTAGTTGGCCGACACGCCGATGCCCTTGGCCCACTCCGGCAGCACGCCGTCCAGGAAGGGCAGCTTGTCCAGGTAGGTCATGCCCGCAACTTCCAGGCCGCTGACCTTGGCTTTGCCCACGTTGGCAGGACCCGTGACCGAGAAAATCTGCGGATTGCCACCCACACTGTTGTAGGTGCGGCTGTAAGAGGTGTTCATGATGACGTCCTTGACATCTTTATGGAACACCGTGCCCGTGATGGACTGGCCGTCACGCGGGTACCACTCCAGCGCCAGGTCATAGCTGTTGGCCGTGATCGGCTTGAGCTTGACGTTGCCAGAGTTCTCGCCACGGTAGGAGACCCTCTGGTTGATGGCGTCGTAGTCCTGCCACAGCTTGATGTACTCGCCAAGTTGGTTGAAGCCGGGTCGGTTCATGCTCTGGGCCATCGCCAGGCGAGCCTGCAACCTGTCGGTGAAGTTCATCTTCAGGTTGAGCGACGGCAACACCTTGACGAATTCGTTCTGCACGTTCAGAGGCCCTCCGAGCTGGTCGAAGCGCGGCAGATCGGGCGGCGTCTGCGAGTTGTATTGCGTCTGGAAAGCTGTGTAGCCGTGCGAGACGTCGYGGGTCAGCACGACACGCACRCCGGCRTTGCCTTCGATCGGGAACTTCAGGTCGTCGAAGCCGAAGCGCAGCGTGGCGTAGACCGCGTCGGTCTGTTCGCTGTGCGTGCTGGTCTTTTCCGGGTTACCGTCGWAAACCAGCTCCTKGAAGTTCTGATAGTCCTTCGCGTAGTCGCACGTGATGTTCATGGTGGGGAACAGCGCCTTGCCATCCAGGCATTGCTGGTAGCGGTAATCGTTGGCCAGCGTCTTGTATGTGTTCGGGTAGTCGCGCACGGCACCGATCGTCGGCATGACGATGTTCGGCAGCTTGCCCGCCTTGCCGCCATAGAAGTTGCTGAAGTTGAACACTTCGACCGGCACGGTCTGGTAGCGCGGGTCGCTCATGTAGCCGAAGCTTCCGCGTGATTGCCAGTCGAGCCCATCGGTGACCGCAGGCGGCTTGCCGGGCGTGGAGGTCTGCTTGACGGCCCAAGGATCGGAAGTGGACGTCCAGGTATTGCCCGTGGCGTCGTAGTGGCGTGCCACGCGATAGGTGGCTCTCACGCCGACACGGATGTCACGCAGGATGGGGTTGTCCTCGAAACGGTAACGCGCGTCGGCCTTCCAGGCGTAGAGGTCGGCATCGGCCTTGCTCATGCCCGGCATGACCAGGTTCCAGTAATAGTTCTTCGGGTCGGCCAGGAAATCCGTGGCGGTCTGGTCGAACCCGATGCGCACCGGACTCTTTCCGGACACGTCGATGCCCATGCTCGGCACGTAGGTGCCCAGCTGCATGTTGCGGCCGATCGAATCGTTCTTCGCATGAACCCATTGGACGTCGTTCTGCACCAGCCACTGGTCGTTGATGGCCCACTTGAAGTTCCACGCCAGTTCACCGGTTTTCGAATTGCTCCGATTCCAGCCGCGCGAGACGTTGAAGCCCAGGCCGCCATCGGCAAAGGTGTTCGCCCCGAGGCCCCCGCTGGGGTAGGTGTAGAGGCCAGAGGTCAGCACGTTGTTGGCGTCGTACGTCGCATTCTTGATCACCGACTTGTACGGGTTCTCCACTCCGGTGTAGATGCCCTGCTCGCTGCCCGTCTCCCGTGCGCCCGACAGGAAATAGGTCAGCGACGAGTCCATCCTGTCCTTTTTCCACTGCAGCGCGGCGTAGAAGCCGGCACGTTCGGTGTCGCCGGTGTTGTTCCGGAACGAGGCCGATTTCGGCGCCCAGGCCACCTTGCCGGCGATCAGGTCGGTCCGCGGGAAGTAGGCATCCAGCTGGATGCTCTCATTCTGGAAGCTGGAGTGGTTGTAGGAGAGGTCCAGCAGCACGCCGACGCGCCCGATGTCCGTATTCCATTGGGTGGTGTACAGCCCCGACACGCTGGGCGAATTCTTGCCCGAGCGCTGCACGTAGTTGTTGCCTGCCGACAGGTAGGCCTTCGTTCCTTTGTAGTCAAAGGGCAAGGCTGTGCGCAGGTTCACTGTGCCGCTGACGCCGCCTTCGATGATCTCGCTGGAGGGGTTCTTGTAGACGTCCACGCCGGCCATCAGCTCTGGCGGGATGTCACCCCAGCTCAGCTCGCGGCCCGGCCAACCGGCCGAGAACGACTCGCGGCCATTCAGCACCGAAGAACCCCAGCTGAGGCCCCGCACGCTGATGCCCGAGCCTTCGACGGAGAAGTGCTCCGGGTCGCCACGCGACTTGTTGCGGTCGATGACGACGCCCACGACGCGCTGCAGCACTTCCGTGATCGACTTGTCCGGCAGCTTGCCGGCCTCTTCCGCGACGACCGAGTCGACGATTTCCTCGGCGTTTTGCTTGATCTTCTGCGCCGACTGCAGCGCTGCGCGCTGCCCGGTGATGACAACGGTTTCCAGGTTTGCCGGCTTTTCAGCCGCCGTCTGTGCCATTGCGGCGCTGCCGACGGTCAGCAGCATCATGTGGACCATGCCGCGATGGATGGCCGTGGTGCGGAACTGTTTTTTCATGGTGTCTCCGTATTCCTTCGATGTGTCCGGCGGCAGCTGGCTTCAGCGCTGCCGCGTGCCCCGGCACCGAATGCCGAGGCCGCCCCTCGCGATGCTGGTGTCACCGCCCCGATCAACACGGGGCCGGTCGCTGACACGCAACGCCGCTCGCGGCCTGGGTTACTGGATGGTGATGGCGCCCTTGATGGTCAAGTCGGACGCGTAGATGCCCGCGGTTTTCTTGTCCACGTTCGCGTCCATCAACCAGAAGCGCGTGCGCACGACGTTGGAGGACTGCAGCAGCGTCGCAGCCGAGGCGCGCGAGGCCGCCATCTTGTCCAGGGCCGCCTTGAACGCGGCGGCGTTGACGGGGGCGCCCGTGCTGTCAAAAGGGTTCGGCAGCTTGCGCACGTCGTCGTCAAGCGACGCCGTGGTGACGCCCGACAGGCCGCAGGCATCGGTCACCGCGAAGTTGTCAAGCGGCACGCCGTAGCTGAGCAACCCCGGCAATGGGGCCCACACCAAGGTGCTCAGCCTGACGTTGCAGCCGTTGTTGCGCTTGCCCAGGTCCAGGTGCACGACGATGGGCTTGTTCGACGAGTAGAGATCAAGGCCCAAGCCCATGGTGAAGCCCAACGCCTTCTCGGTGGTTACCTGCAGTCCACCCACCGTGTCGCCCGACGAATTGAAGCCACTCAGGCCAGGCGCAAAGATGTCGATGCGGTTGAAGCCGTATTGCCAGCCGCCGGTGAACATGGTGTCCGGGATATGCAGGGCCGAATCGAGCGTGGAGCCATCGGTGGAGACCTTGCTGTAGCACCAGTCGCCCGCGCTCGCATCGCACCACTCCCAGCCAGCGTTGAGCGCGCTGTCCCACGGGTTCACCCAGACGTTGCCGCCCTGCTTGGTGACTAGGTTGTTCATTGTTCCGCGACCACCTCCCGGCGCGAAGCCGTCGGCAATGAGCAGCGGGTCGACGGCGATATAGCGCTGCGTCGTCGTCTCCTTGTAGCTTGTAGC
>NZ_JBFULE010000416.1:0-4624 GCF_056400485.1 Roseateles sp. P5_B10 | reverse complement strand
GGCGAAACCGCCGTTCGCAACTTCAAGAAGGGCCAGGAAGTCGAAGCCGTCGTGCTGGCCGTGGACGTCGAGCGCGAGCGTATCTCGCTGGGCATCAAGCAGCTGGACAGCGATCCCTTCACCGCCTACACCACGATCAATGACCGTGGCGCTTCGGTGACCGGCATCGTCAAGACCGTCGACCCGCGCGGCGCCGAGATCGAGCTGGCTGACGGTGTGATGGCCTATCTGCGCGCTTCGGAAATCTCCCGCGACCGCGTGGAAGACGCCCGCAACGTGCTGAAGGAAGGCGACGAAGTCACCGCCGTCGTCGTCAACATCGACCGCAAGACCCGCAACATCCAGCTGTCCATCAAGGCCAAGGACAACGCCGACAACCAGGAAGCCATGACGCGCCTGAGCCAGTCGAGCGAGCGTGAAAACGCCGGCACCACCAGCCTGGGCGCCCTGCTGCGCGCCAAGCTGGACAACCAGGGCAATTAAGCCCTGTTTGAACTGCCCGGTCCTCTAGCGAATTGCTGGAGGCCGGGTATGCTCCCCACAGGCTCGCCGGCCTCGCCAGCGGGCCTGTTTCAATTTCAAGAGACAAGCCGCCTCGCTTATGACCCGCTCCGACCTCGTCGCCGTGCTCGCCGAACGATTTGGCCAACTGACCCAGCGGGACACAGAGTTCGCGGTCAAGACCATCCTCGACGCGATGAGCGACGCTCTCGCGCGCGGCCACCGCATCGAGATCCGCGGCTTTGGCAGCTTCTCCATCAGCCGCCGCCCGCCGCGCGTGGGCCGCAACCCGCGCAGCGGCGAGCAGGTCATGATCCCCGAGAAACTGGCTCCTCATTTCAAGCCCGGCAAGGCGCTGCGCGAGGCTGTCGACAAGCATCTTCCTGTGACGGACGCCTGACCCCGCCTGAGTCAGAATCCCGGGCCATGCGCACCCTCGTCTGGCTCCTGCGAGCCCTGCTCTTCTTCACACTGTTTGCCTTCGCGCTGAACAACAGCCACGAAGCCGTCGTGCGCTGGTTCTTCGGCCACGAGTGGCGCGCGCCGCAGGTCATCATCGTGCTGCTGGCCTTTGGCTTCGGCGCCGCCTTTGGCGTGCTGGCCATGGTGCCCGCCTGGTGGCGCCACCGCCGCGCCGCCCAACGCGTCGAACCCCTGCCCGGCATGCCCCAACCCACACCCGAAGTCCCCGCAGCCCCTTACGCCGCTCACCAAGATGGAGTTTGATCCGCGCTGGCTGCTCTTTGTCCTGCCCGTCGTCTTCGTCCTCGGCTGGCTGGCCTCCAAGCTCGACTCCAAGCAGTGGAAGCTGGAACAGCGTGATTCGCCCAAGGCCTATTTCAAGGGTCTGAACCTGCTGCTGAACGAACAGCAGGACAAGGCCATCGATGCCTTCATCGAGGCCGTCCAGAACGACCCCGACACCTCCGAGCTGCACTTCGCCCTGGGCAGCCTGTTCCGCCGCCGTGGCGAGACGGAGCGCGCCGTGCGCGTGCACGAGCACTTGTTGCGCCGCGGCGACCTGCCCAAGACCGACCGCGATCGCGCCCAGCACGAACTGGCCCAGGACTTCTTCAAGGCCGGCCTGTTCGACCGCGCCGAGGCGGCCTATGCCGAACTGCGCGGTACCGCCTTCGAGCGTGAGGCGCGCCTGGCCCTCTTGTCGCTGTACGAGCGTTCGCGCGACTGGGCCAAGGCCGCCGAGGTTGCCGCAGAACTGGAAGCCGCAGGTACGGGCTCCTTCTCCGGTCGTATCGCGCATTACCTCTGCGAGCAGGCCCTGGTCGCCCAGTCCCAGGGGCATATCGACCTGGTGCCCTCCCTGCTTGAACAGGCGCAGCGCCGCGCGCCCGAAGCGGCCCGCGCCTATGTGCTGCAGGGCCAGATGCTGCTGAAGGCCGGCCAGGCCGAAGCCGCGCTTGCCGCCTTCACCAAGCTGCTCGCAGCCAATCCGCCGGCCTTCAACCTCGTTGCAGCCGACTGCGCCGCCGCCGCCAAGTCTCTGGGCCAGCCCGAGCGCGCCATCGCGCTGATCAGCGAGCAATACCACCGCTCGCCCAGCATGCATTTGCTGCGCGCACTGGCAGGCCTGCAGCCTGGCCCCCAACGTGAGCGCCTCGCGGCCCATCTGCGCGAGCAGCCGGCCCTGTCGGCCGCCACGGAGCTGCTCAAGCTCAATGCCGGCGCGTTGCCCGCCGACGAGGCCGCTCCCATGATCCAGACGCTGGAAAAGGCCGCCAAGCCGCTGCAGCGCTATCGCTGCGCCGCCTGCGGCTTCGAGGCCGCCCACTACTTCTGGCAATGCCCGGCCTGCCTCAACTGGGACAGCTATCCGCCGCAACCCATTGAGGAACTCGCGTAGATGAAGCCCCTCGCCCAGCCGCACACCGCTGAACGCGGTGCGCCTGACCGGTCCCCCGGGGGGACGGCGATGCTTGCCGGATTGACCGGCAAGCACATCGCCAGCGCGGGCCGGCTTGGGAGCGGCCCGGCGCTCGGCCCGCAATGACTATGGAACAACTGAAATGAGCAGCGCAGCCGAAGACCGCTTCGTCATCTGCATGAAGTGGGGCACCAAGTACGGCCCCGAGTACGTCAACCGCCTGTACGGCATGGCCGCGCGCCACCTGCGCGGCTCCTTCCGCTTCGTCTGCTTCACCGATGACGCCAACGGCATCCGCTCCGAGGTCGAAAGCCTGCCGCTGCCCGAGACGCACGCCAGCCAAGGCAAGCGCGATGGCGGCTGGAAAAAGCTCGGCACCTACCAGGCCGACCTCTTCGGCCTGAAGGGCACGGCCCTGTTCCTGGACCTGGACGTCGTCATCGTCGGCGACCTGACCGAATTCTTCGCTGTGCCCGGCGACTTCCTCATCATCAAGGACTGGAAGCGCCCCTGGCGCGTGACGGGCAACTCCTCGGTCTACCGTTTCCGCATCGGCGCCCACGCCGACGTGCTGGCCCACTTCATCGCCCACCAGGACGAGGTGCGCGCCAAGTACCGCAACGAGCAGGAATATCTCAGCCATTTCCTGCACGACCAGGGCAAGCTGGGCTACTGGCCCACGGACTGGTGTGCCAGCTACAAGTACCACTGCCTGCCGATGTGGCCCACCAGCTTCTGGCGCGACCCCTTCATTCCGGCCGGCGCGCGCGTGCTGGTCTTCCACGGCGTGATGAACCCACCCGATGCGCTGGTCGGCCGCTCGGAAGGCAACTGGCGTCACGCCCGCCCGGCAAAGTGGATCGCCGATCATTGGCGTGAATGAGGCCAGGGGCATGGACAACCGCATCGTCACTGTCGACAGCCGCGACTGGACCTCGCCCAGGCATGGTCTCGTGCCCGACCTGGAAGCCGGTCGGGTGYTGTTCTTCCCCGAGCTGCGCTTCGAGCTGACTTCAGAAGAAGCCGGGCTGCTGCGCCCCGACGTGCGTGACGAGAAGGCACGCAACATCAGCCTGCGCCTTGACGGCGTGCTCGCTGGCGCCGCCGTGCAGGGCGAAGAGCGGGCAAGGCTGGCAGCCATGATCGGGCGTTTCCGCGCCCGCGCCTGCTCGCTGATCGACGCAATCGCGCCAACCTACAAGCCGGCGCTGCGCCTGGCACCCACGAGCTATCGGCCCATGCAGGTCGAGTCGCGCGTGCAGTCCTGGCGCGCTGATGACCGCCGCCTGCATGTGGACGCCTTCCCCTCGCGCCCCAACCGCGGCGAGCGCATTCTGCGTGTGTTCACCAACCTCAACCCCAACGGCGAGCCGCGCGTCTGGCGCGTCGGCGAGGCCTTCGAGGACATCGCCCGGCGCTTCGTGCCACGCGCCAAGCCTTATGTGGCCTGGCAGGCCAAGGCCCTGAAGGCGCTGCACGTGACCAAGTCGCTGCGCACCGAATACGACCACCTGATGCTGCAGTTGCACGACGGCATGAAGGGCGACCTGGACTACCAGCGCAGCAGCCCGCAGGTCGAGATGCCCTTCCCGCCTGGCTCGACCTGGGTCTGCTATTCCGACCAGACGTCGCATGCGGTCATGTCCGGCCAGTTCATGATGGAACAGACCCTGCACTTGCCGGCCGAGGCCCAGGTGGACCGCACGGCCAGCCCCCTCGCCATCCTTGAGCGCCAGCTAGACCGCCGGCTGACCTGAATGCCCTGGTTGTCCACGGGCATCGTCCTCATCGTCGCCGGCCTGTTCCTGCGCGAACTGGCCACCGTGCTGAGGGCCCGCGTACCGACGCAGACCCGCGCCATCATGGTGGGCGACAACGCGCCGCTCTGCCAGGACGAGATTCCCAGGATCATCTGGACCTACTGGCAGCCCAGCCCGGCGCCGGCCTTCATCCAGGACTGCCTGGCCAACTGGCGCCGCTTCGCGCCCGACCACCAACTGCGCCTGCTGGACCGCACCAGCGTCTCGCAATGGCTGCCCGCGCTGCGAACCGATTTCGACGAGATGCCGCCCCACCGCCAGGCCGACTGGCTGCGCGTCCAGCTGCTGGCGCGGCACGGCGGTGTCTGGATGGACGCCTCCATGCTGCTGAGCCGCGACTTGGGCTGGCTGCACGAGACGCGCCGGCGCCGCGCCGCGGACTATGTCGGCTTCTACATCGACCGCTACACAACCCGGCCTG
>NZ_JBFULE010000415.1:0-4627 GCF_056400485.1 Roseateles sp. P5_B10 | reverse complement strand
CCGAGGAGCCGATCTCCAGGCCCAGGTCCCAGCAGGCCGTGATGAAACCTTCGATGGCCGACTTGACCGGGCCGGGCACATGGGCCTCGACGCCATCGGGCAGCAGCACCAGCACGTCGACGTCGGAATGCGGGAAGAGCTCGCCACGGCCGTAGCCGCCGACGGCCGCAAGACAGGAGCCCGCGGGCATGCCGGCACCGTCCCAGAGCGCGCGCAGCGCGTCGTCGACATGGCGGGCCAGGCGGCGCAGCAGGGTCTGGGCGCCGGCCTGCGTGGGCCGCGCGGYCAGGAAGTCGTCGATCAGCGTCTGCTTGCCCGCCTTGAACTGCTGGCGGAGCTCGGCGAGCGTGGCCACGGCTTACGCGGTCGCCGCAGCGGCCTGCGTGATGAAGGCGGGCGGCGGTGGGCTGCCGGCCGACAGCGTCATGACCTCGTAGCCGGTGTCGGTGACGAGGATGGTGTGCTCCCACTGGGCGGAAAGCGAGCGGTCCTTGGTGACGATGGTCCAGCCATCGCCCAACTCGCGGATCTCGCGGCGGCCGGCGTTGATCATGGGCTCGATGGTGAACATCATGCCGGGTACGAGTTCGTCCAGCGTGCCGGGGCGGCCGTAGTGCAGCACCTGCGGCTCCTCATGGAAGACCTGGCCGATGCCGTGGCCGCAGAACTCGCGCACGATGGAGAAGCCGGCGTTCTCGGCAAAGGTCTGGATGGCGTGGCCGATGTCGCCCAGGCGCGCGCCGGGCTTGACCTTGGCGATGCCCTTCCACATGGCCTCGTAGGTGAAGGCGCACAGCCGCTTGGCCGCGATGGAGCCCTCGCCGACGACGAACATGCGGCTGGTGTCGCCATGCCAGCCATCCTTGATGACGGTGACGTCGATATTGACGATGTCGCCGTTCTTCAGCGGCTTGTCATTCGGAATGCCGTGGCAGACCTGGCTGTTGACCGAGGTGCAGATCGACTTGGGGTAGGGGATGTAGCCGGGCGGGCAGTAGTTCAGCGGCGCGGGAATGCCCTGCTGCACGTTGACGATGTGGTCGTGCGCGAGCTTGTCCAGCTCGTTGGTGGTGACGCCCGGCTTGACGTGCGCCGTGAGCATGTCGAGCACTTCGGACGCCAGGCGCCCGGCGATGCGCATGCCTTCGACATCGGCTGCGGTCTTGATCGTGATGGCCATGACCTAATTATCTCAGTCCGCCCAGATAACCGTACCGGTCAGCCAGGTTGCCAGCACGACGACGCCGAAGGCGATGCGATACCAGGCAAACGGCACGAAGTTGTGGGTGGCCACGTAGCGCAGCAGCCAGCGCACGCAGGCCCAGGCGGCCAGGAAGCTGACGATGAAACCGACGGCGAACATCGGCGCGTCGGCCATGGACAGCGCGTGGCGCTCCTTCCACAGGCTGTAGCCGCCGGCCGAGATCAGCGTCGGGATGGCCAGGAAGAAGGAGAAGTCGGTCGCCGCCTTGCGCGATAGGCCCAGCAGCATGCCGCCAATGATGGTGGCGCCCGAGCGGCTGGTGCCGGGGATCATGCCCAGGCATTGCACGAGACCGACCTTGAGGGCGTCCAGCGCCGTCATGTCGTCCACGCTCTGCACGCGGGCCACCGGCTGGGCGCGTTTTTCCACCCACAGGATGATCAGCGCGCCGACGATGAAGGCGCCGGCGACGACGGGCGCGTTGAACAGATGCGCCTTGATGGCCTTGTAGACCGTCAGACCGACCAGGCCGGCGGGCAGGAAGCCGATGGCGATGTTGGCGACGAAGCGCTGCTGTTTGGCGCTGTTGGTGATGCCGCCCAGGGCCTCGCGGATGCGCGCCCAGTAGACGATCAGCACGGCCAGGATGGCGCCGCTCTGGATGGCGATATCGAAGACMTTGGACTTGGCATCCGTCATGCCCAGCAGGCTGCCGGTCAGGATCAGATGGCCCGTGGACGAGACGGGCAGGAACTCGGTCAGTCCCTCGACGATGCCCATGACGGCGGCTTTGATCAGCAGGATGACATCCACGTAACGGCTCCGGGGGCGAACAAAGCCGCGCAGTGTAGCCAGCGGGCAGGGCGTGCCCTTGCCGCTGCCTGGCCCGGCGGGCTACATTACTGACCCTCCGGTCATTAACTTCGCCATCTTGGCCACCGCCACCCCCCGCCAACGCCGCAAGGACGCCCGCCCGCAGGAGCTGCTGGACGCCGCCCTGGCGCTCTTCGTCGAGAAGGGCTTTGCCGCCACGCGCAGCGAGGAAATCGCGGCGCGCGCCGGCGTGGCCAAGGGCACGCTCTACCGCTACTACCCCAGCAAGGACGAGCTCTTCAAGGCCATGGTGCGCGACAACCTGTCCGTGCACATCGCCGAATCGGCTGCCCAGGCGGCGCTGTACCAGGGCTCCATCGCCGAGCTGCTGAGCCAGATGATGCAGGCCTGGTGGGCCAAGGTCGGCCATGGCAATGCCGGCGTCGTCTGCAAGATCATGATGGTCGAGGCGCGCAACTTCCCCGAGCTGGCGCGTTTCTATGTGGAGGAGGTCATCCGGCCGTCCCAGGCGCTGATCGGGGGCCTCATCGAGCGCGGCATCCGCACCGGCGAGTTCCGCGCCGTGCCTGTTGAGGCCACGGTGCACATGCTGATCGCACCCATGCTGCACATGCTGCTGCACGAGCATTCCTTCGGCGAGCACGACATCTGCCACCAGACCATGGGCGCCGAGGAGTTGCTGGACGCCCAGATGTCGCTGCTGCTGCACGGCTTGCTCGCCACACCGGGCTGACCTCTAGAATTTTGCTTTTTGCCGTCGACCGCGCCTCGGAGAACAAGATGAACCTCGAACAAGTCCGCTTCAACATGATCGAGCAGCAGATCCGGCCCTGGGATGTGCTCGACCCCAGCGTGCTGGAGCTGTTGCGCGTGGTGCACCGCGAGGACTTCGTGCCCGAAGCCCACAGGCTGCAAGCCTTTGTCGACACCGAGCTGCCGCTCACAGCCACGCGTCGCATGCTGGCACCCAAGGTGGAGGCCCGGCTGCTGCAGGAACTCAAGGTGCAGCGCCACGAGAAGGTGCTGGAGATCGGCGCCGCCACGGGTCACCTGGCMGCGCTGCTGGGCCACAAGGCGCAGCGCGTCATTGCGCTGGAGGCCGACGCCGGCCTGGCTGCCGCCGCTGCGGCCAACCTGAAGCGCGCCGGCGTGCTGAACGCCACGGTGCTGAACCAGGACGGCGCCGCCGGCCTGGCCGCCGAGGAACCCTTCGACGTGATCCTGCTGTCCGG
The DNA here is from genome assembly GCF_056400485.1 of Roseateles sp. P5_B10. NCBI lineage: Bacteria > Pseudomonadati > Pseudomonadota > Betaproteobacteria > Burkholderiales > Sphaerotilaceae > Roseateles > Roseateles sp. P5_B10. Next base: position 1,357 of record NZ_JBFULE010000415.1, on the reverse strand, counting down.
CTCGGTCGCGTCGGTGCCCCAGGCCTTGCTGAACCAGCTCAAGGTCGGCGGGCGCCTGGCGGCCATCGTCGGCGAGGTGCCTGTCATGCGCGCCGTGCTCGTCACGCGCACCGGCGCGAGCGACTTCCGCACCGTCGAGCTGTTCGACACGGTGGCCGGGCGCCTGCCGGGTTTCGCCGAAGCGCCGGCCTTCAGTTTCTAAGCCAGGCCGGATGCAGCCCGTCGCCGTAAAACGACCGTTGCTCCCCGTTTGGGCGCAGGTCGTCACATGGCTTCAGTCACCGGCGGGCTTTGCCTCTATAAACCCGGCCGCGCTCACTACATTGCCCAAGTCAAGGAATTCCATGCCCTTCGTCACAGCCCCCCGCCTGATCCTGCAACCGCTGGCCATCGCCGCCAGCCTCCTGCTCGCCGGCGTGGCCCAGGCCCAGAGCCTGCAGGAGCTCTATGACGCTGCGAGGGGCTATGACGCGACTTATCTGGCGACCCGCAACAGCGCCGACGCGGCTGCGGCGCGCGCTGCCCAGGCCGAGGCCCTGATCCGGCCGTCGCTCTATCTGTCCGGTTCGGGCACCGTGGCGCAAACCGACCCGCCTTCGTCTGCGAGCTTCAATACGAGGACATTGACGGCTGGCCTGCAGGGAAAATATTCCGTCTACAACGCGAGCAATATTCCGACCATTGACAAGGCCCGCCGAGCCTATGCGGTCGCTCAGGCCGATCTGGATCTGGCCGAACAGGACCTCATCGTCCGGCTGGCCACGGCCTATTTCGATGTGCTGGCCGCCAAGGACACGCTGACGACGTCGCGCGCCAACAAGGCAGGCATCTCCGAGCAACTGGCCTCGGCCAAGCGCAACTTCGAGGTTGGCACCGCCACGATCACCGACACGCGCGAAGCCCAGGCCCGCTATGACCTGGCAGTGGCTCAGGAGCTGAAAGCCGACAACGATCTGCGCGTCGCGCGCGTCACGCTGGACCAGTTCGTCGGCCGCGTCGGCGTCGAGCCCAAGAGCCTGGCGGTGCCGGTCGCCCTGCCGGCCCTGCCCAGCGACAACGTCGACACCTGGGTCGCGACAGCCGATGACCAGCATCCAGGCGTGCGCAAGGCGCGGTTGGGCCTGGAAATGGCACAGCTCGATACGCAGATCGCCCGGGCCGGCGAAAAGCCGACGCTGGACGCCAGCGCCACCCTGGGTGGCCAGAACCAGCACAACAGCCTGGGTGGCATTGCAGCTGCGCAGGCCGGAGCCGGCACCTCCAAGAACGCCAGCATCGGCCTGACCTTGAGCTATCCGCTCTACACCGGCGGCGCGACGCAGAACCGCATCAAGGAAACCCTGGTGCTGGAGGACAG
>NZ_JBFULE010000414.1:0-4636 GCF_056400485.1 Roseateles sp. P5_B10 | reverse complement strand
TCCTGGAACTGGTGGGCGACGAGACGCTGAGCCGCCGCTACGCTTTCATGGCGGCACCGCTGACCCACTCCGATGAGGCGCTGCAGCGCTGTATGCCCGGCGATGCCGGCTGGCAAGGATTGCCCATCGCCTTGGCCCTTCTGGACAGGCTGCAGCAGCGCCTTCAGCCCCCCACAACCTGACGCGAGTCACGCCATGACCCAAGCCACGCCCCGTCCCTTCCAAGTCCTCGGCCTGCAGCAGATCGCCATCGGCGGCCTGGACAAGGACAAGCTGCGCCGCCTGTGGGTGGACCTGCTGGGCGTGCCGGTGACCGGCAATTTCAAGAGCGAGCGCGAGAACGTCGATGAGGACATCTGCACGCTGGGGCAGGGCGTGCATGCCGTCGAGGTGGACCTGATGCAGCCGCTGGACCCGGAGAAGAAACCGGCCGTGCATGCCACGCCGTTGAACCACATCGGCCTGTGGGTGGACGACCTGCCAGCGGCCGTGGCTGCCATGACGGCGCAGGGCGTTCGCTTTGCGCCCGGTGGCATCCGCAAGGGCGCRGCCGGTTACGACATCTGCTTCATCCACCCGAAGAGCAACGATGAGTTCCCCATCGGCGGAGAGGGCGTGCTGATCGAGCTGGTGCAGGCACCGCCCGAGGTGATTGCAGCACTGGGTTGAAAGGCGACTGCGCTCAGCCGGGCTGGCGCGCTGTGGTGGCGAGCTTGTTGAGGTCGACGCCGCTGATGACGCCGCGCAGCTGGTCGATGCCGACCTGCTCGCCCTTGGCCTCGACGATGACGCCGTTGGGCAGCAGCACCGACATCTCGGCGTGCGAGCCATCCTTGCGATAGTCCTCGCGCACCGTGCGGTCGCCCTGCTTGAACACGCGCTCGATGCGGCCATCGGCCTCCTTGTCGAGCGTCATGTTGGCCCAGCCGGCGAGGTTGGCCATGCCGGCGAGGCTGCCCATGTCGGTGATGTCCAGGCTGATGGACTTGTCGCCATTGCCATAGCGGGCCCGGGCGGATGACGAGTTGATGCCGATCGCGCCGCCGCTCTGGGCCTCGACACTGGTGCGCTTGAAGTCGCCGAGAGTCTCAGGCAGCAGCGCCTTGAGGTCCGCGGCCGGCATCGGCTTGGCCCCCCCGGTCGCACCCGTCACAGCGCCCATCATCTCGCTCAGCGCCTTGCCCGCTGCAGCGCTGTCTCCCTTGGCCTGAGCCTCCTCCATGCGTTTGCCCAGCGCCTCCATGCGCTTGGCGGCCGCGTCCATCTTGCTGGTGTCGAGGGTGACGTCGCCGCCCGGGCCCTTGAGCGTCACCGAGCCGCTACCCTGATGCCCGCCGCCCCAGCTGCCCATGCCGAGTACTGCGCTGCTCACCGCGCCCACCACCAACCCGGCCACGATGCCCGCCACCACGACCACGGCGGTGTAGCCGGCGGACTTCTCCGGCGGGTTGCGCATCAGCACTGGCAGCCCGAGGTAGATGAGGTAGATCGAATAGAGCCCGCACAGCAGGCCCAGCACGCTCAGCGAGGGCAGGAGCTGGAACACCCCGCCCACGAAGCCAGCCGTGCAGCCATACGCCACCAGCTTGAGCGCGGCCAGGGGGTCGGGCGTGCCGCCGAAGGTGGGCGCCAGCGCGTTCACCAGCAGCGAAAGCAGGTAGACCATGCCCAGCGACAKCACATAGCCCACCACCATATGCACCAGGCCGCTCACGAAAGGCACGCGGAAGCTGATGCCGAAGCCACCCATTCCGATCACCGACATGCCGATGAAGCCCGCCACCGCCGGTATCGCCGCCAGGATGAGCAGCCATTCCTTGTACAGGGACTGCACCGTGGCGGTCTCCTGGGCGATCTGCGGCCAGGTGTCCTTGGGCTTGAGCAGGATGTCTTGGATGCGCTGAACCAGAATCATGGCGATCTCCGCAGGGGTGCCGCATCGTAGAAGCCGGCACCTGCGTGGCACATGGGGCTTTCATGAAGCCGCTCGCGGCGCTGACGTCTTTGGCGTTGGCGAAGCCGCGCTTCCCGAATCGCCGCTTCTGCGAAACCGTACCCGCCCGTAATCTGCAAGCAGCAAAACTTGCGCGTGCCGCGCTGGGCTCACCGGCCCGTGGCACACCGGAAGGCGAGGGGRCCACAAGCCGTTTCGTGAGTTCGGTCGCAAGGGTTTGCTCAGCACGGGCCAGAATGCGCGGCTTCTCATGCCGCTGCCGCCGATGCGCCTCCTCCACGTCCTGTTCGCCCTGCTGTTGCCGACCCTCGCGCAGGCCTGGGGCAACCACACCCCCATGTGCTACCGCGCCTTCGAGCGCATGCCCGAGGTTGCGAACGTTGCGGTCGTGAAGGCCGAACCTCTCGTCGACTTCCTTCGCGACCAGGAAGTGGCCATCGCCGCTCGGCTCGACGCTCAGGAGGCTTTGCTGCGCGAGCGCCTGAAGGGGCATGCCCCCCGGCCCGACGCGCTGCGCTTTGTGGCCGATGCCAAACGCAGCGACGCCGAGCGACGCGCCGCCTTCCTGCGCGCGCTGCGCCTGTCGCCCCAGGCCAGGCTGGCCCTCTATCTGCAGATCGACCCGCGCAACCCCGACGCCGGCCGCCCTGCACTGGATGTCGGCGTGGTCAGTGCCGCCACCCCGGGCAAGGGCGCGACCCAGCGCTTCGTCACACTGCAGCCCGGCGAGACCGTCGCGCCGCTGGCCGTGCTGGCCTCGGCCTGCGACGAGCCCGACTACGGCCACGACCTCAATCTCTTTGACGACAACCCGGGCAGCCCGGCCGACCCGGCTTACGGCTTCGGCAAGCAGCCCTTTGGCAACGCGGCCGTCGCGATCGGCTCGCAGGCGCCTTTCCACATGGGCTTCTTTCACCAGGGCGCCGTCTTCAACACGCTGGCGCCCAGCTTTGCGCGCACCTTCACCGAGTTGCGCGTGCAGCAGTACAGCGCATTGGCCGCGTTGGCCTGGCAGAGCGGCCATGCCTATTGGGGTTGGCGCTTTGCGGGCATGGCCCTGCACCATGTCGAGGACCTGACGCAGCCCTATCACTCCAGCGCTGCGCCGGGCGCGACGCTGGGCCACATGATGTGGGTCAACCTCAAGGCCCAGCTGGGCGCGCCAGCGGATCGCCAGGGATTGGTCGTGCTGCAGAGCAACCGCCATTTCGTGCTGGAGCAGTTCCAGACGCGCTGGATCATCGACAACGCGCAGCAGCGTCGCGATGGCCCGCTGGAGCTCGCGCTGCGCGACGCCACCCGCGACGGCCGCTACCCGGCCTGGGGTTTCGACTATGTACGCGACATCGTCGCGGCCGAGGCGTTCAAGGCCGGGCCGGCGACGGATGCAGCCGTCGTGGTCGGCGCGCCGGCGAAATTCGTCACTGACCCCAATTTGGACTTTGCTGCCAACGAAGCCCAGTTCGGCCCCGAGCTGGCGCGCGACCTGCAGGGTCAACGCGATGCCTTGCACCGGGCCATCGCTGAGCTGCTGGGCCATTTCGGTGCGCACAGCCGCAACGCGCTGCGTGGGATGTTGAAGCAGGCCAGCGCGCCGCATTGATCTTCGCAAACCACGAAACGCCAGTCGTTTTCTGGCGCAGAATCTCTATCTTCACGAAGGCTATGCTGGAGTTGGACGATCAACATGCGCCACGACCTCACCACTCTCAATCTCGTGCTCGCCATCGAGCAGACCCGCTCGATCACGCGCGGCGCCGCCCAGGAACACCTGGCGCTGGCAGCCGCCAGCAAGCGCCTGTCTGACCTGGAAAGCCGCCTTGGCGTGCAGCTCTTTGAGCGGCGCGCGAGGGGGTCGAACCTACCGAGGCAGGCCGCGCCTTGGTGCGCCATATCCGTTCGCTGCACGCATCCCTCTATGCACTCGAGACCGAGGTCATGGAGTTTTCGCGGGGCATCAAGGGCCATCTGCGCATCGCCGCCAACAGCAGTGCCATCACCGAGGCGCTGCCACCGCATCTGGTGGGTTTCTCGCAGGCGCACAGCCAGATCCGCATCAGCCTGGAAGACCTGACCAGCGCCGAGGCCCAGGCCGCGGTGGCGGAAGGGCGTGCCGACATCGGTGTGTTCTCGCCGCCTCTRCTGGACAACCGGCTGCAGACGTGGACGTTTGCGCATGGTCGCCTCGCGGCGCTCGTGCCCTTGAAGCACCCGCTGGCCCAGCGCGAGGAAGTCACCTTCGACGACCTGCTGGCCTACGACCTCATTGGCCTGCACGCCGGCGCCAGTGCCCAGGAGTTGATGCGCGAACAGGCAGCGGCCCGTGGCAAGACGCTCAATGCGCGCTGGCAGGTGCGTGGCTTTGATGCCATCGCCCAGCTCGTCGAGGCTGGCCTGGGCGTGGCCGTGCTGCCCGAGCAACCGGCCGAGCGCTTCACGCGCGTCTTCGGCGTGCGCTGCCTGCGGCTTGAAGAGCCGTGGGCCGAGCGCGAATATGTATTGGGTGTGCTGCGCCAGCAGCGTCTGCCCACCGTGGTGCAACGCTTCGTGGACACCCTGATTCCTCGAGAGAAGCAATGACTTCAAGAACCCTCTACGACAAGCTCTGGGATGAGCATGTCGTGCACTCCGAGCCGGATGGCACGGCACTGCTCTACATCGACCGCCACCTCGTGCATGAGG
>NZ_JBFULE010000413.1:0-4637 GCF_056400485.1 Roseateles sp. P5_B10 | reverse complement strand
TCCTCCGGGTTTGCGGCGAACAGCTTGACGAACTCGAGTGCGAACGCCCGGCCTGGGAGCCGCTCGAAGGATCGAGTCATCAGTGGGGTAGGTCGGCTCGGCACCCTGGATCGATACCGCGCGGACGGCCAACTGACGGAACTCCGGCAGGCCTGGGTCTCCGCCGGTTACGCACAGGATTCCGACATCGTGCTGGTGCTTGAACAGCGCAGCAGCGGTGAACAGGTCGTCATCTTTGGCTCGGTGCAAAACGACGCCACGGGCGCGCGCCGGGGTCGAATCCGTGGGCTGCTGATCCTGCCGGCCCAGCCAAAGACCTGCACCTGACACCAAACCGGAACCGCCGCGCCCGCGGCCTGGCGCGGCTACGGTGCGCGCTTGAGTTCGACGCGAGTCAGCCGACGCTGTATGGCACTGAGTGCGGCGCGACGGCGTTGCTGAGATCCAGATGATTTGAGCGTGACTGAGGCAATGTCGAAACATTGCATGCGGCGAAGCGCGCGGGCTTTGCAGGAACCGCGGGCAGCAAGGGAAGCTGCTGCGGCTGGCCGGCTTGCAATGCCGCGGGAGCCCATAGGCCTGCGGCCGGGGCGCCACTGCGCGCGACGGTAGCAATCATCAGCTCTTGCAGCGCACCAACGTAGCGCCGGGGCAACTTGATGCGGGTGACGCGGCCGGCTCCGACAGCACTCGTGATCTCCATCGTTCCGCCCAGCAGCCTGCACAGGCGGCCGACGATGGACAGGCCGATGCCCTCGCCCGAAGCCGCGATTGCGGACGCGCCCGCTGTTCGGATGAGCCCGATGGGTCCACCGCTGCACAGCTCGCGGCCGGCGTCTCCGACATCGAAGTACCAGTGGCCAGCCTCCCCAGCGCCACAGTGGCCGTAGGTCAGCACCACGCCAGCGGCGCGCGTGTACTGGATCGCGTTAAGCATCAGGTTCTGCGCAATGCGCGCCACCATCAGCGGGTCGCTCTCCGCGACGAGGCTGGCCGGGCCGCTGATCTCCAGGCTCAGCCCGCGCGAATTCGCCACGACGCGCAGGTTGTTGCACATGTCGTCGAGCGCCTTGGCGACGTCCACCGTGCGAATCACCGGTCGTTCCTGCTGGGTGTCGAGCCGGGCCAGGTCGGCCACGCCGTTCAGCAGCTCCCGCAGGCCGGCAACGTTGCGATCCAGCACGGCCATCAATTCCAAACGGCGCAAGTCGCTGCGCGGCTTCTGCAACAACGCAGTGACCGCCGTGACCACGCTGAGCTTGCCGCGCAGGTCATGGACGGCTTGCTGCCACAGCTCGGAGGCCTGCGCGTGGGGGTCAGGCCCCGGATCACCGGTCACATCCCGCCAACCGATGTGCGAGCCAAATGAGCCGTGCGTGCCGGTCAGGATCGCCGCGCCCTGGGGCGCGACCGTCATGCCGAATGGAGGGTGTTGCGAGTTCATGGTGAGCAGCCGCTATATCGACGGCACAAGCATTCCCGAAGCCCCAGCGGCGTTCCGTGCGCTGCCGCACCAACGGTGCGTTTCCAACCCAGCCTCGGTCATCACCTGCGTCGCGGATTGCTGACAAGGACGATGCCCGCAAAGCCCGTCAGCTGGCGGCCGAAGGCCATCATCACCTGCAGGTTCTCCTGCCCGGTGCGGACGGCCGGCCTGTTGCCAAGCCTATTTCTTGCGCGGAGCGACAGAAATCGCCTCCGCAGCCTTCTCAGCCGAGGTGGCGGGAATCACGGGCGCTGGCGCATGGGCCTTCTTCGCTTTCTTCTGTTCCTTGTTGCCGCGTTGACCTTTGGACATGGGATCTTTCGTTGAGGGAGCGAGCACAGCGCGTCGCAAGGTCTTGCTTTTAGACATTGGGAGCGCTGGTGTCGGTGCGGCGGCGCACGGACACCTGAAGCATCTGCAGATTCCAGGCGGTCGCTGACAGCGGCGCTGTACTGCTGCCGGTGTCGCCGAGGAAGGCAGTTTCCTGAATCCGTGACCTTACCTCTGTAGCCCCGCACCCTGAGGGTGCCGCCCGATGGCAACGAGTTGCCTGAGTTTGGGGAAGAATTTGGCGATGCGCGCGGTACCAGGCCAAACAGGGCGGGCGCGCCCGCATGGCGATCAGCAGCGCTCTCGCCGGCTGATCACTTCAACCAGCGCAGATCGACGGCAGCGGCCATCGCCTGGTAGCCGACTTCGTTGGGATGCAGATGATCGCCGCTGTCGAAGGCCGGCAGCAGCTGATCGGGCCGGGCCGGGTCACGCAGCAGGCGGTCGAAGTCGAGCAGCGCATCGAAGGCGCCGGCGGTTCTGATCCAGCGGTTGACCGCCTGGCGCTTGGCCTCGCTCTGCGGCGTCGGGCGCAACAACCCCTTGGCCTCGCCGCAGGGCAGCAGCGTCGCGCCCCAGATCTTCAGGCCGCTCGCATGCGCTTTTGCAATCAGGTCGCGCATGCCGGCGATGATCTGCTGCGCGCTGACGTCGTCCTGCGGTGTTGCCGGCGCCTTCGCCGCGGTGATGTCATTGATGCCCTGCATCAGCACGATCCAGCGCACGCCCGGCTTGCTCAGCGCATCGCGCTCGAAGCGCGCCAGCACGCTCGGGCCGACGAAGGGAGCGCGCCCGTCGTTGAGGATGCGGTTGCCGGCGATGCCCGCATTGGCCACGCCGATAGTCGCCAGCTGCGGGTCGCCCTGCAGACGCGCGGCCAGGAAATCCGGCCAGCGCGCATTGCGGTCGTCGGCCGAGCCGACACCATCGGTGATGGAGTCACCTACCGCCACCAAGGTGCGTGCCGGGGCGGCGGCGCTCACCTCCAGATCGGTGACGAAGTAGCGGCTGTCGTCGGTGGTCGCGCCGGCCGGGAACAGCGTCGCCGCGCCGGCGTCCTCGCCCGGCCACAGCCAGGCGGTCTGCAGCGCCGCGCCATGCAGCGTCGATGGTCCGGTCTCCTGCGGCAGATACAGGCTCAGCGCCAGCTGCTGCAGCGCGGCCACGCGCAGCTCAACCGGATCGCTCAGGACGCTGTCGCCGGGGGCGATCGTCACCGTCGGCAGCTTTTGGAAGCTGAGTGCCCGATCGCTGCCCGGTTGGATGGCCGAGCCGGCGGCGTGCAGCGCCAGATGGACCGGTCCGAGGTTCAGCGGCGCGCTGCCGAACAGATTGGACAGGCGTATGCGCACCTGCGTACCGGCGACGCTGCTGCGCACGACCTGGCGTATCGTCTGCGGCTGCAGCGACGGGCCGGGCGAGTCCGGTGCGGCCGCCCAGCCAGTCACCCAATGCGGGTCGGCGGCGACGGCGCTGGCCGCGCAGCAGAGTGCCAGCAGGCCGGCGAGCAGATGTTTCACACGCATYCCAATCATTCCCGGCTTCAAGACAGGCGCCGATTCTGCCCATCGACCGCGACCTTGCCGTTCGTAATGGGCGACGCTGACTTACAAGTTTGAGAGGAGGAGTGCGCGATGGCATCACCGCCGTCACTCGCGACTTCGTCGGCACATACGGGGGCGCCAATTTCAGCCGCATACAGACTGATCTGTTCGCTGCAGTCGCTCAACGTTCGAAGCTACGAAAAGCCTGTTTGATGATTGTCTGCGCTGCGGCCTGACTTACCTGGGTTGAACCGTTCCTCACCACTTGGCGCGACCCAACCCCCTTTGACCTCCAACAGCGAACCGACGGGAGCGAGCAGGCCGACGCCACTTTCAGATGCTTGCTCCCACGGGGCGTACGTGATCGCCGACAAGGTACTGCCGAGTTGTGCTTCAACTTCGGTCTCGCGGATCCACACCTTCGCTTGTGTTCCACGAAGCGAGTCGCGGATGACGGACTGAGCGATCTGCGAGCGAGTTTCGGAGTAGGCGAGTAACCGTGCTTCGAACTGCACGAGCAACCTCCTGTTCGCAGCCTCGCCAGCAGCTACGGACCGGGCGTACTGCCCCCGATAGCCGGCTGGTGAGTTGAAGAACCCATCGTAGGCAACCTCGGAAACGCGGATCAGGAAGGAGGCACGATGACAGCCGCGGATGGCTTGCCCAGAGAATTGCTCCCAGCAGAAACCTTCGACCAATGCCGATTCGAGGAGCCCGACAACGGCATCGAAGCTGAGGTAGGAGTGAAGCGTGCTCGCGCGCGAACTGTCGACTGAAGCACAGAACTGCCAAGTGCTACCGCTCATGAGCGGCTAGCGCATTCTCGACAGACCGTCAGCGCCTCTTAGGCATGCAGGCTGCACCCTAGATCGACGCGATTTGAAAGGTGCAAGCGCTTGATTCATTGAAGTCTTCTCCCAAATCTGCCGGAGCTAAACAGTCATCAAATTTCCGATCAGAGCGGCGACCTCCAGTCATAGGCCCAGCTGCCACTACCGCCGCCACGGCGCGCTCCTGATCGCCTCCGTCGCCTGCGCCTCAGGCAGCGCCTTCGCAAACAACCAGCCCTGCCCTACCTGCACGCCCAGCTGCTCCAGCAGCGCGGCCTGCTTTTCGTCCTCGACGCCTTCGGCCAGCGTCTGCTTGCCCAGGGCCAGGGCCAGGCCGACGATGGTGCGGACGATCTCCTGAGCCTCGCGGCCGGCGGCCAGGCGGATGACGAAGCTGCGGTCGACCTTCAACGTGTCGAACGGGAAGCGATGCAGATAGGCCAGTGA